>NZ_BAAIER010000001.1:0-161224 GCF_054654615.1 Halomonas shantousis
CGTCCACTCCGGTCCTCTCGTACTAGGAGCAGCGCTTCTCAAACTTCCGACGCCCACGGCAGATAGGGACCGAACTGTCTCACGACGTTCTAAACCCAGCTCGCGTACCACTTTAAATGGCGAACAGCCATACCCTTGGGACCGACTTCAGCCCCAGGATGTGATGAGCCGACATCGAGGTGCCAAACACCGCCGTCGATGTGAACTCTTGGGCGGTATCAGCCTGTTATCCCCGGAGTACCTTTTATCCGTTGAGCGATGGCCCTTCCATACAGAACCACCGGATCACTAGAACCTACTTTCGTACCTGCTCGACGTGTCTGTCTCGCAGTCAAGCACCCTTATGCTCTTGCACTCAGTGCACGATTTCCAACCGTGCTGAGGGTACCTTCGTGCTCCTCCGTTACGCTTTGGGAGGAGACCGCCCCAGTCAAACTACCCACCACACACTGTCCTCGACCCGGATGACGGGTCTGAGTTAGAACGCCAATGATGCCAGGCTGGTATTTCAAGGTTGGCTCCACCCGAACTGGCGTCCGGGTTTCCAAGCCTCCCAGCTATCCTACACAAGCAACATCAGCATCCAGTGTGAAGCTATAGTAAAGGTTCACGGGGTCTTTCCGTCTAGCCGCGGGTACACAGCATCTTCACTGCGATTTCAATTTCACTGAGTCTCGGGTGGAGACAGCGTGGCCATCATTACGCCATTCGTGCAGGTCGGAACTTACCCGACAAGGAATTTCGCTACCTTAGGACCGTTATAGTTACGGCCGCCGTTTACCGGGGCTTCGATCAGGAGCTTCGCGTGAGCTAACACCATCAATTAACCTTCCGGCACCGGGCAGGCGTCACACCCTATACGTCCGCTTGCGCGTTTGCAGAGTGCTGTGTTTTTAATAAACAGTTGCAGCCACCTGGTATCTTCGACCGGCGTCGGCTCCACCCGCAGGGGCTTCACCTAATGCCGGCGTGCCTTCTCCCGAAGTTACGGCACCATTTTGCCTAGTTCCTTCACCCGAGTTCTCTCAAGCGCCTGGGTATTCTCTACCTGACCACCTGTGTCGGTTTGGGGTACGGTCGCATGTGATCTGAAGCTTAGAGGCTTTTCCTGGAAGCGTGGCATCAATGACTTCCACCCCGTGGGGTGTTCGTCTCGTGTCTCGGCCTTGGGGCTCCGGATTTACCTGAAGTCCCAGCCTACGCACTTTCACCGGGGCAACCAACGCCCGGCTCACCTAGCCTTCTTCGTCCCCCCATCGCAACCACATCCGGTACGGGAATATTGACCCGTTTCCCATCGACTACGCCTTTCGGCCTCGCCTTAGGGGCCGACTCACTCTGCTCCGATTAACGTAGAACAGAAACCCTTGGTCTTCCGGCGGGGGAGTTTTTCACTCCCCTTGTCGTTACTCATGTCAGCATTCGCACTCGTGATATCTCCAGCAAGCTTCTCAACTCACCTTCACCGATTTACACGACGCTCCTCTACCGCTCATCCAGAGGATGAACCCGTAGCTTCGGCACCTGGTTTGAGCCCCGTTACATCTTCCGCGCAGGCCGACTCGACTAGTGAGCTATTACGCTTTCTTTAAAGGATGGCTGCTTCTAAGCCAACCTCCTAGCTGTCTAAGCCTTCCCACATCGTTTCCCACTTAACCAGGATTTTGGGGCCTTAGCTGACGGTCTGGGTTGTTTCCCTTTTCACGACGGACGTTAGCACCCGCCGTGTGTCTCCCACGCTGTACTCACCGGTATTCGGAGTTTGCCTCGGGTTGGTAACCCGGGATGGGCCCCTAGCCGAAACAGTGCTCTACCCCCGGCGGTAATACGTGAGGCGCTACCTAAATAGCTTTCGAGGAGAACCAGCTATCTCCGAGCTTGATTAGCCTTTCACTCCGATCCACAAGTCATCCGAATCTTTTTCAACAGATCCCGGTTCGGGCCTCCAGTTGATGTTACTCAACCTTCACCCTGCTCATGGATAGATCGCCCGGTTTCGGGTCTATTCCCAGCGACTGGTCGCCCAGTTAAGACTCGGTTTCCCTACGCCTCCCCTATTCGGTTAAGCTCGCCACTGAAAATAAGTCGCTGACCCATTATACAAAAGGTACGCGGTCACCGAACTAAGTCGGCTCCCACTGCTTGTACGCATACGGTTTCAGGATCTATTTCACTCCCCTCGCCGGGGTTCTTTTCGCCTTTCCCTCACGGTACTGGTTCACTATCGGTCAGCCAGGAGTATTTAGCCTTGGAGGATGGTCCCCCCGTCTTCAGTCAAGGTTTCACGTGCCCCGACCTACTCGATTTCACGTTGGTTGGATTTCGGCTACGGGACTGTCACCCGCTATGGTCAGGTTTCCCACCCTGTTCGCCTATCGGCCCCAACGCTTAAGGGCTGGTCCCCGTTCGCTCGCCGCTACTGGGGGAATCTCGGTTGATTTCTTTTCCTCGGGGTACTTAGATGTTTCAGTTCCCCCGGTTCGCCTCGCTGCACTATGTATTCATGCAGCGATACTCACCTGATGGTGAGTGGGTTTCCCCATTCGGAAATGCCCGGGTCGCAGGTTGTTTGCCACCTCGCCGAGCCTTATCGCAGGCTTCCACGTCCTTCATCGCCTCTGGCTGCCAAGGCATCCACCGTATGCGCTTAATCGCTTGACCATATAACCCGAAGGGGTCTGGTCTGCGATCACTACGACAATTGCCGGATACGCTTGAGACGTATCTTGCTCTCTTATGCCTAAGAGAGACTTTTGTCAGCATGATCCATATTGTTAAAGAGCGACTGTTCAGAGAACAGTGATAAGCGTTCAGCCAGGCCGGAGGGCCCGTTCAGCGTTTATCACTGGTCACGAAACGAGGACTGTCGGGAAGGAGGATGGTGGAGCCAAGCGGGATCGAACCGCTGACCTCCTGCGTGCAAGGCAGGCGCTCTCCCAGCTGAGCTATGGCCCCTCTGATGTCCCTTGATGGGATAATTTTAGTCAGGGCGAGGCATTTCGTGGCGCCGCCTAGCCTGCTAGGCAAGTCACGAAATAACAAAGCACTGGATAAAATTTGGTGGGTCTGGGCAGACTCGAACTGCCGACCTCACCCTTATCAGGGGTGCGCTCTAACCAACTGAGCTACAGACCCGGCTTCAAACCACTGGGTCCGCGACCCAAACAGTCTTTTGCTCTGGCCGATCAGGTAATTCATTGTGGACACTTGCCGGGAAGAGGCGAGTCGTCGATTAAGGAGGTGATCCAGCCGCAGGTTCCCCTACGGCTACCTTGTTACGACTTCACCCCAGTCATGAACCACACCGTGGTGATCGCCCTCCCGAAGGTTAGGCTAACCACTTCTGGTGCAGTCCACTCCCATGGTGTGACGGGCGGTGTGTACAAGGCCCGGGAACGTATTCACCGTGACATTCTGATTCACGATTACTAGCGATTCCGACTTCACGGAGTCGAGTTGCAGACTCCGATCCGGACTGAGGCAGGCTTTCTGGGATTCGCTCCACGTCGCCGTCTTGCAACCCTTTGTACCTGCCATTGTAGCACGTGTGTAGCCCTACCCGTAAGGGCCATGATGACTTGACGTCGTCCCCACCTTCCTCCGGTTTGTCACCGGCAGTCTCCCTAGAGTTCCCGGCCGAACCGCTGGCAAATAGGGATAGGGGTTGCGCTCGTTACGGGACTTAACCCAACATTTCACAACACGAGCTGACGACAGCCATGCAGCACCTGTCTCTGCGCTCCCGAAGGCACCCCGGAATCTCTTCCGGGTTCGCAGGATGTCAAGGGTAGGTAAGGTTCTTCGCGTTGCATCGAATTAAACCACATGCTCCACCGCTTGTGCGGGCCCCCGTCAATTCATTTGAGTTTTAACCTTGCGGCCGTACTCCCCAGGCGGTCGACTTATCGCGTTAACTGCGCCACTAAGTCCTCAAGGGACCCAACGGCTGGTCGACATCGTTTACGGCGTGGACTACCAGGGTATCTAATCCTGTTTGCTACCCACGCTTTCGCACCTCAGTGTCAGTGTCAGTCCAGAAGGCCGCCTTCGCCACTGGTATTCCTCCCGATCTCTACGCATTTCACCGCTACACCGGGAATTCTACCTTCCTCTCCTGCACTCTAGCGTGACAGTTCCGGATGCCGTTCCCAGGTTGAGCCCGGGGCTTTCACAACCGGCTTATCATGCCACCTACGCGCGCTTTACGCCCAGTAATTCCGATTAACGCTCGCACCCTCCGTATTACCGCGGCTGCTGGCACGGAGTTAGCCGGTGCTTCTTCTGCGGGTGATGTCGTTCCTGAGGGGTATTGACCCCCAGGCCTTCTTCCCCGCTGAAAGTGCTTTACAACCCGAAGGCCTTCTTCACACACGCGGCATGGCTGGATCAGGCTTGCGCCCATTGTCCAATATTCCCCACTGCTGCCTCCCGTAGGAGTCTGGGCCGTGTCTCAGTCCCAGTGTGGCTGATCATCCTCTCAGACCAGCTACGGATCGTTGCCTTGGTGAGCCGTTACCTCACCAACCAGCTAATCCGACATAGGCTCATCCGATAGCGCAAGGTCCGAAGATCCCCTGCTTTCTCCCGTAGGACGTATGCGGTATTAGCCTGGGTTTCCCCAGGTTATCCCCCACTACCGGGCAGATTCCTATGCATTACTCACCCGTCCGCCGCTCGCCGGCGAGGTGCAAGCACCTCCCGCTGCCGCTCGACTTGCATGTGTTAGGCCTGCCGCCAGCGTTCAATCTGAGCCATGATCAAACTCTTCAGTTTAAAGTCTGATAGTCCGTTAAGCGGACCAAACTTGGCTCAAGGTCAAAGCTTCTCTTGACGAGTCGCTTGCCTTGAAGGTCTTGGTGACTGTTCACCCCTTCGCCGGCAAGCGCCCACATGAATTACCTGATCGATTGTTAAAGAGCGTCTCGCTAAACGCGCCAAGCCATCGCCTGGCGTCGCTTCCGGCCCGAGGGCCCCGCCGCGAGAGAGGCGTATTCTACTGAGCCGGCCGGATTTGTCAACCCCGGATGGCCTGGCGATCGCTGCGGATCGTCGGGCCCACCCTGGGATGGCGGCCGTCTCGAGTGGGGCGCATTCTACCGTTTCCGGTGGCCTCGTCAAGCGATTTTCGGCGCGCCTTGAACTCACGGCGCCATCGAAAAACCCAACGACAACAATGCCTTGCCTCACTTCCCACCGCCAGCGACGTCTGAGCGTCGGCAGCAGCGGAGGCGTACTTTACGACACCGAAAGGTGGGGCGCAATCCCCCGAGTGGAAAAATTTCTAAATTTCTAACTCCGGCGCAGAACGGCAGAGTCAGTGAAAAAACGGGGCTGCCAAACAAAGAGAGAATTAAACATTCTCGGATATCCTACTCATCCAATCTGTTTCTGATCGATGGGTGCTCATTATCAACTATTACTTCAACCAGCGTTCAGAGACTCTCTTTCGTGTACCATGCACTGTCAGCTTGGATTTCTACACTTTTTCTGAAAGCAGCCCCACAAGAAGCACGTGCAGCAGAATAGCTGGGCCGTGACGCAGTCATTTTTCAACAGTTGTCGTAGCCATTGTCGAAACAGCGCTTTCCAGTAAAAAGGTGCTCAATGGCCTTATGACGGTATAAACAAGCGCGGCAAGTCTGAGGTGAGGATTTGTCTCTGATGCTGGCCAATAGAAGGCATGGGCAGTCTTCCCGGAGCTGGACCTTTAGGCAGGTCAATGCTTGGTGAACGGGAAATTCAGGCAGAGAAGACCTCGGTTTCCGTCCACTGCACCAGGACATGCATGTTCGCCTGTTTGCCCAGAAGCAGCGCTAAGAATAGTAACCAGAAAAAGCAACAGCGAGACGATACATCAGGCTACATACAGCGCTAAATCTTTCCATGCTCATGTCTTGTCTGGAAGGCCGCGCCTGACACAACCCAGAGCCATCATGACTCAGCCTTCTGTCAATGAGCCGTGGTGGTGCCGGCCTTGAAATCGGACTAAAAATTTCCCATGAGAAATTTGAGGCTATTGTCAGCTTACCGAGCGTCTAGACCAAAAAAGGATGTTTCGATAGTTAACACATACGAAGAAGAATAAAGCCTGGAAAATTTCTCATGGGAAACTTCCCAGGTTGTAATAGAAACTTAGACCGTCAATTGGCGCATCCGGATATCTTTCATAGGAACGCCCACTTCTTCCCCCTCCACAGTCTTGATCCAGACCCAACCAGCTTCTTCATCCATACGATCCAGCATCAGTACACCCGTCACCTTGGCGCCATCGACAAGTTTGGCTTCCACGGAAATACGCGCTTCAGCAGGCTGGATCGATTGGTAACGCCGTTGATAGTGATAAGTCTGAACATCCTTAACCGCTGACTCGGCTTCAACCTGCAAAGACTTCTCTTTCGGGGAAGCAGATGGCGGCTGCTTCAATTGCTTCAACGCGATCTCGATATCAGAGCGGCCAATCTCATCATTTCGCAACTGCGCGATAAGGGCCTGAGCGGCCGATTCATCTAAATCATGGATTTGCCGCAGCAGATGAAGCGCATTTATATCTCGAGTCACACCTTCTTCAAGCAGAGAGAGAATCAACATTGGAAGCTTTAGGAGAGAAAGGTGCTTATTTACCCATGATGTCGACTTATTGATTGCCTGGGCAATTTGTCGTTGGTTAAGCCCTAGCCCTAACAGAGCATCAAACGAAACTGCAAGTTCCTGAGGCGTCAGCTCTGCTCGTTGAATATTCTCAGTGAGCTGCCACGTAATCCGTTCGACCTGATCCTGAGGCATAGGGACCAGAACAACCTTAGCCTCGGCAGCATGGTTATGCTTGAGCGCCCGAAAGCGGCGTTCTCCTGTAATAAGCAAATACTGATCATTGCCAAGGCTTGCGACTTCCAAAGGCGTGCGCTGTCCTTTAGCCTCGATATCAGCAGCTAACTCTTCAATATTATCGAAACTTTTACGGACCTGATCCTCGACTACAATAGCATCCAGGCTGATCGAGGTGATTTCCCCTTGGGCCATGGAATCCTGCGTCTTGGATGGTTTTTTCTTCCAGTTCGAGACGTTCAGGCTGCCCAGGCCATCTAGAATATTTTCGCTCATGCGCTGACTCCTGCACGCTCAAATATTTCGTGAATAGCAGCCTGCATCTCTTGAGCTGCCTTGCGAGCAGCTCCTGAGCGGAAGCTCCAGACGGGCTTGCTCATGTTTACAGCCTGGTCGATCGATGATCGGTTTCCAATGATATTTTTCAGCACCAGGTCGTTGACCTTAGCTCTAAGCGCCTCGACGGACTGCTTATGTGTTCCAGATCTCGCGTTGTAGCAATTGACCAGAATACCGACAATTTCCAAATTGGGATTAGCGCCTTTCTGGATGGTTTCGATCAGACGGAATAGACCTCCGACACCATCCAAAGCAAACCCACTCACTTGGACAGGCATGACGACATGCGACGCCATAATCAAACCTGCGGACAGCAACCGTCCCAAGGAGGGGGGACAATCGATGATGATGAGGTCATATTCATCTTCTATGGAGGCGAGGTTTCTTGCTGGATTAACTACCATCCGTAAGTCAGCAGCCTCCATGCTATAAAGCTCATCATCGTTTATACGCGCTGGAATCAGATCGATTCCATTTTTGCATTTAAGAACCTGCACCTCGCTAAGGTCGTCATGAAACAACTGATACGTCTTAGTAATGGTATCGGATAACTCTTCAATGGCTTGGCGCCCAGCAATTTTGGTGCTGGTGTTTCCCTGCCCGTCCATGTCGACAACCAAGGTACGTATCCCACGCTGATGCGCTTCAAAAGCGGTATGCATGGTAATGGTAGATTTTCCAACCCCACCCTTCTGGTTGGCATAGGAAAGCTTGATTGTCACAAGTCGGCCCTTCCCCTAAAGCGTATTTATTTCTTCGACATTATGCCGGTGATCCTTTAAGGGCGCAAATGCTGTGCCTATAGAAGCGCTATCCTGCTGCCAAGGATCGTCGTTGAGGAGATTCGAACGGAACTTAGCGAAAGCGAGCGGTCCTGTTAGCTATCCGAGATCACCCCCAACCAGCTTATTTTTTCCAAGACGGTTCAGTGACGAAAGCAATGAACCGTCTATAAATAAAGTAGACAATCCAAGCCATGTACCTTGTGGATAAAATTATTAACGTTAAAGGTGCTAACTATCGATCGAGGAAGTGTTAATTATCGCTTCCTTTAGTGCTAACTAATGATCGCCATAGTGCGAATTTATGATTATGTAACTGCTCATTATTGTCTGCATCGAAAAAAGGAAGATGGAAGTGTCCGGCTAGACACCATACTGGCTACCGCGGTTTTTCGGCTACCAAGGTTCCCGCCTAACCAAATAATCGGTTAAACCAAATAAACAAAATAATCTTTTTAATCGAGACCTGGCCAGTCTGATAAACTAAAGGGAAGATAAAGATACATCAGAAAAATTATTGCAATATCTGCAACAGCGCAGAGTGCAGCGAGAAAGGAAGGGATAGCAGAATCTAGATCACGAAGCCTTCTCACTACCCCACTGCATAGAAAAGCCTGCTTTTATTTAGCTTTATCACCTTTATCTTCAATTAACAGTAGTTGCTGGCGCATATCATCCAAGCCTTTCTTCGATGCAGTAATGAGATGTTCACCAATGACAGGAAGCTCGTTGACATCCGCTATTCCCTGGATCGCATTAAAGACCTCGGCGCGGCTATGCGTGTCACGTGCCGCATGATTGGCATAGCGCTGCGACTTGGCAAACAGCTCGCTAGCTACCAGCTCAAAATGATAATCGGTGATGATCTTTCGCGACGTTCCCTTCACTGCACTCTTGGTGGGCTCAAGCTCGCGGTAAGACAGGAGATGACCGGAATCAATCAAAGACTGTAACCCTTTGATCAGCTGGGCTCTTTTGGACGAAATACGGTTGTCTCGCACCTTGTCATCAGCAGACTGAAGCATTCCACATGCAACCAAGAAATGCCGGGAATTCAGTGTGAAAGTGGTAGCTCCGACATCAACCGACGCGGCACGAAACAGTAGCGTCAGATATTTGAACATTCGCTTGCCGATATAGGTCTTGATCGAATGGTATGCATCCATTGCAATCATTCGATAATTAGCACCTCGAATACCCTCAGTGACTAAGGGATGAAACCGAACGAAACATAGTGCCTCTTCAGGCAAAGCATTGTTGTCTTTCCTATGTACATGTATCCAGTCATCCCGGGTCACCGTAAAGAGATCTGACAATAGGGTTGCTTCGATCTTTCGGACGGTACCGTCACCTCTCATGTACCGGAACGTAGTATCCGCCTTTCGCAAGGTTTCCAGGGCTTCGCGAATCTGATCGTGGTTCAAGTGATAGCGAAGCGCTCGCTGTAACCCTCTCAGCGTGAAATGGGTTCCCGCTCGCCCCCCCACCATTGCACCGTTAGGTGTCGTCGATAATTGAATCAAGGCATCGAGTACCAATTCCTCACGGAAACCTAGGTCGCGCCATTGCCCGTTGATGGGAGCTGCCATAATGGTCAATTCATAGGAAACTCCTCCCATGGTTACCATGTGGCTCCGTGAAGGCTGGTTAGCCGAAGAAAATGGCTTTGTTAACCCTGTCTTGGAAAGAGAAAACCACGGAAGGGCGGCAAAGGACTGGAAGGAATTGGACCATTCCTCACCGTTATGTTTACGCCTTATCGTCGGATGCAATCCAAAGAGGCGGATGAAAAAGTCCCGCTCACGAAGAAGCTCCTGTCGAACCCCTTCATCTTCAATCTGCTGCAGCTTGGTCTGAGATTCCAAGAGCTGGGCTGCCCTCTCGTCTTCCTGATCACTTTCAAGCATTGTTATCTTCTCAGTCTCTCGCACCGGAACTACTCGCCGGGACAAGGTAATAGAGCATGGTATGTCGGCATTTCATGGCATTGTACATAGCAGTTGAGCAGGGTGGGACCCCGTAATACCGCTACAGATGTTGAATTAATCGCATAAGAGCAATATCGGGCTCTTCGGTAAACTCTATCTCTCCAAGAGTTGCCTCTATGAGTTTCGGGTCGATATCAGCATGTTCTTGCAAGGTAATTAATATTTGGCGTACGGTGTCAAGCGACAAGGTGACACAAGGCGAATTGGTGGTTGCCGCTCGCGATTGCAGCAAACCCTTGGCCGCCGCCCCCGGCGAGACTTCCTCTCGAAGCAGGGTATTCACGAATGATCTCACCTTATCAGGGTCAACCGTAGGTAGCCTACGCGCCGCTTCCACCAAATGCCCATCGAATTCTGGTTCGATGTACTCGATAGGCCCCTTGATATTGTCCTCTTTGAGAACAGGTCTTTCCTGATGACTAGCGCTCTCCAGCATGTCTTGCTGGGTACCGCCATCAATCGATTGCTCGGTGGTGTTATCACGCAAATCGTTAGGCCGGGCCTTTGAAAGTTTACAACGCCCTAGCAGTTCCTCCTCACTTCCTTCTGGAGATCGCAGGATCTTCTGCCACTGATCAGCAGTGAGAGGTTCGCGTTCATGGGCGGGAAACCAAACTTGATCAAGTTGAGCTTGAGTGACAGGTGATCCGTGTAGCACCTTATGATCAAGCCCGCAGCCACTGAGAATCTTGATCAGGGCCATCCCTTTATAGATCCGCTTAGCGGGGGTTCCTGTTTTGTCACGCAGCACGCTCGCAGAAGGTGTCTCTCCCATAGTCGTCTGATAGGCTTCAATGTAGTGCCAGATCATGCGTACCGTTTCAGCAAATGACAGGTTCTGTCGGCGATGGTTTTCGACGGCCATGGTTTCCAATGCCAACAGAGCCTGCTCTTGCGGGTTGGCAGTGGGATCAAACGGTATGACGACCGAGGCGATGTTGTCCAAACCTGCCAGCACAGAAGCCAGCCATCTTCTATGTCCTCCGCCTAGGGTGTAGTGGCCCTCTTGGGTCAGGCTTGGATGCAAAATCACTGGCTGCAGCACATAGCCCCGCTGTTGTATGTCATTGGCCAAGTCAGCCAAGGCTTCCAGTTCTATGAACTGTTGGTCCGTAATAGATAAGCCATCTTTCAAGAGCCATTCACTGAGCTGCTGCGGCGTGATTCTTCCGCTCGGCAATGTCGATACGTGATGCCATACACCTTGTTCACCGAGATGTTCCAGGAGCGATATTTCTCTCGCATTCAAGGCATTAGGATGTATGAGATCTAATGAGACTTGCTGAAGGTTGGGCTTCATTCTGCTTAGGCTCCGGTTACTCGCGCTTTATTTTGCTGCAATTCGATATCAAATGACTGATCGCAGGCAATGGAGGCATTTTACATGATGATCCTATGTTTCTTCGGTTGATCCTACTATCCGGATAATATTTAATTAGATGGTTTGCTCCGCCCGGCACAAACCGTCTCGTAAATATGAGGATGTTTCTATGGTGGATATGACGATAAGAACCGGCCCTAAGCCCATCATGGGGCCGGATGAAGCTGTGAAACTCATAGACTATCTCCGCAAGAAGCAGACCAAGATAGAGTGGAGAACGGAGTATCATGAGGACCCCAAAAGACAGCGAGGGTTCTGGGATCAACTCACTTTATTGGAAAATTCTCTTCGTGCAGACGGGGATCAAAAAGCCTTGAACCAATTGTTCTCTTTATGGCGCAAGGCATTATCAGGAACTGAAATCGAACGTATCAGAAAGCGGGCTTCCCAGGTGCGTGCGGAGACTCGACACCGTTGGTATATACGAGACGAAGCTTTTCTGGACAGAATTGATCGGCTCGCCACACAGTTCGGGCTCGATAAACGATACCCGTTGGTTGAATCTCGAAGAAAGCGACTCGTCATGTTGGCACTTGATCAGTTGGAGCGAGACAAGTTAGACACTTAGATATTTCGATAATGCACACCACAGAAGGCGATGTTTCTCATGGGAAATTCATGTCTTGCCTTGCTTCAGCAGATAATCGCATCGCATCCATAGCTTCTCGCCCCGAAATCGTTCTTTCCCAGGACACTGCTCGTAACGAAACTGATGTTCCTCACATGGAAAAATTTCTGACTATGAAGCGTCACGAATAAGTTATTCCATGTCGCGTCAGGTTATGCCCCGTTGTGTGCTGTAATGCCACTCATGGAGCCATACGAAGCTTTTTGGGCTCAGAACAAGGCAACAAGCAGGTGTTGTATTTCGTTTGATAATACGCACCTGTCGAGAAAAATTCTTTGCCCGACATGAGACATGGCGATAGACCGTTTCCCATGGGAAATTTCAAACGCGAGCATTGGCCCAGTTCATCCAGTTCCTATGAGCGCTTTACAAAACTCGAATGCTTCTTTAACCAATTTTGAATTTTAAGTGTGGCTAAGGAAGATCACATTCAAGGAACGCTGCCCATTGTCGAGCCGCAGCAGTCGCTGCCGAAGCCCAGGTATTTCCTTGGGAGATATTGCTTCAAGAGATGGGCTATAGCCCGGACATTAACTGCTGGCGTCGCCTGAGTGACCGGCACGAGGCAGGAATCTGGGAGCTTCTGCTTCGGATGTCGCTGGGGCATCTACAACACAACGACCCGGTTGACTGAGAGCGAGCCTGCATGGCGCTTTTCGGTATCGTTTCGTCACACCGTAGGTCAATAAGCTGCCTGCGGGTAGGACACACGGTCGTAGAGAATGCGGCAGGTCATATCGAGCCCGTACGTCGGCCCCATGTTGCTCGCTGAGAAATGGCAGATGTAACAGCCCGCATTAGCTACAGGCTGGTATGTATTCCTTCGAATCGTCTATTTTTACAGGTACTAGAAATTTCCCATGGGAAATAGGTAATGCAAAAAATAACGAAGAAGCACCCTCTATAAGTTAGCTGGTTTAATCGATAATAAACACCCAGCTCCGGATCCAGCAGCTGTCTATCACTCGACCACCGTTTGGATACCCATCTCTGAACCGCCTCTCCCAAGGACCGCGTTAATTAACAGCGTTCAAAAGAGGAAGGCTAGGGCGGCATACACCGAGACGATTACGTAGGCAGAACAATGACGAGAGGCCGTGGAATGTCAATGAGCTGGGCATGTTGCCTATCGCGCCACCTCTCCGAAAGTGCCGGAGCGCCGCATCAAGTCGATCGACCCTCAGGTGACATGACCCAGCTGGAACGATGGCGACCAGAGCCATGACCGAGCATTTCGCTTCGAGAATCCGTTTGGATACATTTTCGAAGCCTGTTACGACGCGGTATGGTGTGAGCCGCGGAAAGACGCTGAACGCGCTACCTTGAAGAATCCTGCCTCGTCTTTCATCGACGCTGCGCTCCGATGCCTCGAGAGTACTTGCTGGAAAGGTTGATAAACATTGGGGCGCTGGTCCCACCTCCATGTCGCGATAAATCCCGCCATTTCCTTGTCGCTTCTCTTCGATACGCTGGTGATAGAAGACAAGGATATGCCGCTGGCATCATCCACATCGAGACGAGGGTCGGAGGTCAACATGTTTCTCCTGAAACAGGCTTTGCGCCTACCGGCTAAGAAGAGCAGACCTTCTTGTTGCAAATACCGGAACGCTATGTGGCAAGAAACAGGATATACGTTGTGAGATATTATTAATAATAATTATTACTATTCGTGTCGCTGATAGAGTGGCATCAGACTCTCACTCATAAGAAAGCTTCAGTCCGGCAGTGACTGGACCGGCAAGCGCTTCTGCTCAAACGGAGCCAAGAGTGCGCCAGTTATATCAATGCAGTCGTTCGAAGCGCTGAGGGAGCGTTACCAGCCGGCTTTGCGCCTCCTTCACTTTTCCCTACTAGGAGTTTTTGTCATGTTGAATCCTTCTGCTTCCGGCCGCTCGGTTCTGGGTGTGCTGGTTGGACTTGGGCTATGCGCCATCATGATGGGGCAAGCCAATGCCCGCACTCTGAGTACGGCCTATGGAGATGTCGAGGTTACCGACCAGCCCGAGCGGGTCGTGACGCTTTACGAAGGTGCGCTGGACACCGCGCTTGCGGCGGGCGTAACGCCACTAGCGGCAATAACGACTCGAGGCGGGGAGGGAGTGGCGAGTTACCTGCAAGACCGGGTCAACGGTATCGCTATCGTGGGCACTTCCCGCGAGACTAACATCGAAGCGGTGGTGGCCCAGCGACCTGACGTCATTCTGGCTTCGCCACTTCTGCCCGAAGAGCAGTACCAACTGCTGTCACGCATCGCACCGACATTGGTGCCTGATAGCGAGCCTTATCAGCCGGATACCTGGAAAGAGGAAGCCCGCTTTTTCGGCCAGGCTTTAGGACGCGAGGCGCAGATTGAAGAGATGATTGGCCAGGTCGAGCAGCGCGCCGTGGCACTGAGCGAGAGTCATCCGCAAGAGAGCGCAAGCCTAGTGCGCTGGATGCCGCAAGGAGCGCTGGTAATGTCACCGATGATCTTTTCCAGCACCTTGCTAACCGCGAGTGGCTTCACGGTTCACGACGGCGGCATCGTCAAGAAGGGCCGTCCACATAGCGATCCGCTCAGCCTGGAGAACCTGTCGCGCATTGATAGTGATTGGCTGTTCCTGGCGACACTCAACGAAGAAGGTCGTGATGCGCTGGAAAACGCTAAAAGTTCGCCTGCCTTCGCTCGTCTCAAGGTCGTCGAGCAAGATCGGGTCGTGCCGGTAGACGGTCAGCTCTGGACCAGCGCCAGCGGGCCGCTGGCTGCCCAGGCGATTCTCGACGCTATCGAAGCAGCCATTGAACGTTGAGTAGACGTTGGAAAACCGGCACAGGCGGAGTAGAAGGTGATGGGTATTTCAAGCCGGTTACCGACATCAGGGGGACAAGCGCGGGGATGGTGCAGCCGGAGAGTGATGCTTTGGCTGCTGCTGATCTTGTGTCTGGTGTTGGTGTGTGTACTGAGCCTGCTGTTCGGTGCCGGTGAAGTTGGACCGCTCAGGTCGTTCGATGCTCTGCTGGCGCTGCTCGCTGGAGAGCCCCGCAACGATGAGGCACGCTTTGTGATCGAATCGCTTCGCGGGCCACGCACCTTGATAGGGCTGATGGTGGGGCTAGCCCTGGGTGTGTCTGGCGCTTTACTGCAGTCAGTAGCTCGCAACCCGCTGGCTGAACCCGGTCTGCTTGGCGTCAGCGCAGGCAGTGCCTTCGCGGTGGCCGTTGCGCTGGTATTAGGGGCGAGCACGGCAACGCTTCGGGTTCCGGTGGCTCAGGTGGGCGCCTTGGGCGGTTGCTTGCTGGTTCTGTGGGCAGCTCGCCTAGGCGGGGTAGGTAACGACCCGGTGCGCCTAGTCCTTGCTGGTGCGGTACTTTCAGGCCTGCTTGCGGCGCTGAGTTCGTTGTTGCTGCTGTTCGATCAACGTGCTGCCGACGAGATCCGCTTCTGGATCATTGGCAGCTTGGCGGGCAGACGTCTCGAGGATCTTCAGGCGATCCTGCCCAGCCTGGGCTTGGCAATGATGATAACTCTCGTGATTGGCCGGCCACTGGCTGCACTTGCCTTGGGAGAGCGTGTTGCCGTGGGGCTAGGGCATCATCCGCGACTCATCCGTCTACTGACCATCGTTGTCGTGGCGCTGCTGGTCGGAGCTGCTACGGCGATTGCGGGGCCTATTGCCTTCGTGGGATTAGTGGTCCCATTCGCCGCACGGGCGCTGGCGGGATCCGATATACGTCATACCCTGTGGTTCTGCCTGCCACTCGGGCCGCTGGTCATTATCAGTGCTGATATCGTGTCGCGTCTGGTAGCGCAGCCTTCCGAGTTACCCCTGGGGGTGTTGACGGCGCTGATTGGTGCTCCCGTTCTCGTCGCGGTCGTACGCAGTCAGCGCCTGCCGACGTTATGATGTGATTATGAAAGCAACTTCACGAACCGATGCCCTAGGTCCGGCAGATTCCGGATCTTCATCTCGTCTGGCCAAGGCAGCTCATGTGCCGTCTCCGGCAGGTACCTGGCGGCTGGCCCTGACAGTAGCCGGCAGAGATCTGGCCGTGCTTGTGGATCTACGCGCGTTGGCCGCCAATGGGCTGCTTTTCGGCATGCTGAGCCTGGCCCTGCTGGCTTCTTTATCTCTGGGCAGTGTGCCGATACACCCCGTCGAGGCCATGCGGTCATTGATGAGGCTCAGTGATGATGCCATGACTGCTTTCGTGGTTCAGGAATTGCGCTTGCCGCGTGCGATAGCGGGGGTGCTGACCGGGGCCGCTTTCGCGCTGTCGGGGTGTCTGATGCAGACCCTGGCACGTAACCGTTTAGCCACACCGGGTATCATTGGTATCGACAATGGGGCCACTGCCTTTGCGGTTGCCTCGGTTGTGGGTATCGGCGTGATCGTTGCTCCGCCGGCAATGGCCTTGGCGGGTGCTGCGACGGCGGCCGCCATCACCTTCGGTCTGGCGGGTGGGGCTGGTACGCGGGGTTATCGCTTTATTGTGGCGGGGATCGGTGTCGGGGCCGTATTCGGAGCGCTGACCCAGTTGATGCTTTCCCGTGTGGCTATCGATACCGCCAACACGGCATATCCATGGACGGTTGGGAGTCTCAATGCGCGGCCTGACGGAGCCGTGCTGGTACTGGCCATCGGGCTGGTGTCGGGTATGATAGCTGCGCAAATGCTGGCACGGTCGCTGGCGGTGCTGCGTTTCTCCGATTCCGTCGCTCAGGGACTGGGTATCCGGGTGCGCGCCGGCCGTCATCTGGCCTTGGCCCTGTCGGTGATGCTGACGGCTCTGGCAGTAGCAGTCGCCGGCCCGGTCGGGCTGGTGGCGCTGATCGGTCCCGAGATCGCCCGTCATCTATCATCGAAGCGTGGCGTTCCGCTGTTCGGTTCGGCACTGGCCGGCGCGTTGGTCATGGTACTGGCAGACCTGGGGGGACGCTTGATCCTGGCGCCGATCGAGGTGCCGGTTGGGATCGTCTCCGCCGTGGTTGGCAGCCCATTTTTGCTGTGGATATTGCTTCGTCAGGCGAGGAGCCTGCCTTGAGTCGAGGTGCGAGTGGGGGAGGGGAGCGTTAGATGCACCACGAATCATTAAGCGCGCAGGAATTGAGCCTGTCCTACGGACGGACTTCCGTTATCGAAGGGCTCGATATCGAATTGCCTGTAGGGCAGGTGACAGCCATTGTGGGACCGAATGGGTGTGGCAAGTCGACGCTGCTAGCGGGTCTTGCGCGACTGCACACTCCTGCCGCCGGAGCGGTGCTGCTGGATGGACGAGATATTCAGCGTCTGCCATCGCGTGAACTGGCCCGCCGCTTGGCCCTGCTGCCGCAGGAGACGCATGCTCCCGAAGGTCTGACCGTGGCCGAATTGATTCGCTTCGGGCGTCAGCCTCATCAGGGTTGGCTACGTCAATGGTCCGCGGAGGACCGGCGCGTGGTGGATGATGCGATAGCTGCGGCTGATCTTGAGGGGTTTGCCGAGCGGCCACTTGAGGCCATGTCGGGCGGACAACGCCAGCGCGCCTGGATCGCCATGGCGATCGCCCAGCAGACGCCCCTGTTGCTTCTCGACGAGCCCACTTCTGCGCTCGATCTTGGCCACCAGGTGGAAGTGTTCGAACTGATTCGCACCCTGGCAGCGACTGGCAAGACGATCGTCATGGTGGTCCACGATCTGGTCAGCGCCTGCCGTTATGCCGATCATCTGGTGGCCATGCATGCCGGCAACGTTGTTGCCGAGGGCGCGCCCCGCCAAGTCGTGACTGCCGATCTGGTTCGGCGGCTCTATGGCATCCATTGCACCTTACTGGCCGACCCGGTAACCGGTAGTCCGATCCTGACCAATATGCGGCGCACCGCCGATCCACTAACCGGAAGTGCGACCTAGCATATGTCGTAACGAGAAAGGATGATGAGAGGTTTCTCCAACCAATCGAAGTAAAGGAGAATTCTCGCATAGAGCCACACGACTGGCCTTTGTCGTGGTGGCGTCAAATGTCATCAGTAGGGAGTCGGCCATCAACGATGGCACGTAATCATTGTCTTTCCGTGTTTCCTTTTGATGGCTGCACTTCACATATTCGTATCCCGCTGTGTCAGTCGATATAGACTTTAGCCTGATAAAGATGATTGGCATTTTATTAAAGTACTGATAAACCGATATTTTATTTACATTCCTTTCTCCTTGCATCAAAGCCATGCCTCAAATTTATATCTGAATGGCCGATAAGAGACCCGACTATAAAAACCATTCAGGGAGCACTTGTTCGATGCGGAGAGTTTCAGGAATATTTCGCTTACCGTCGCTTAATCTGCAGAATAAAATTCTTTTGCTGGTTCTGGTTCCCCTGTTGCTGGTGGTGCTAGCGCTGGTTGCCGTGGCGGTTACGGATCGAGTACGGGACTTCGACACCAACCTGGATAATCAGCGTGCCATGCTGATCGAGTCTCGAGAAGCCGCGGTAAGGAACGTCGTCGAAACGGCCATGACAGCCATAGCCCCTATCGTGGCCGAAGCCGGGCCCAATGATAAGGAAGCCCAGAAGCGGGCACGGGACACTCTGAGAAATATCCGCTTTGACGACAGCAACTATATCTTTGTCTACGACTACCAGGGCACCCGAATAGTCCAGCCGGTAAAGCCGGAAATCGAAGGAAGCAGTGCACTTGATACCCAGGATGCCGAAGGAAATTATCTCTTGCGGGACATGATCAGTATCGCCAAGAGCGGGGGCGGTATCTATCACTACGCCTGGCCTCACCCGGCAACAGGAGAGGTCGTGACAAAACACTCCTATGTTCTGGGCGTTCCGAAGTGGGGCTGGCTATTAGGCGCCGGTGTCTATGCTACGGATGTCGAAGAAGCCATGGCAGCAGTCAAGGCAGCGGAAACGCGTGACCTGCGCAACTTTCTACTGACGACGACACTGATAGGTGGGTTGATGTTCATCAGTGTGGCTGGCCTTGCCGTGTGGCTGGTGCGGCGCACCGTTAAGCCGATTCGACGCACTGCGAGTGCCATGGAGGATATCGCTCAAGGCAGGGGGGATCTGACCCGGCGCCTCGAAGTAGAGAGTCGTGACGAGATCGGCGAACTGGCCAACCAGTTCAATGCCTTCGTATCGCGCATGCAGGATACGCTACGCGAGGTGCGTACCAGCACGACGAGCGTTTACCAGGCCGCTGGGGAAATCGCCCAGGGCAGCGAGGAACTGGCCACGCGTACCGACCAGGCTGCAGCCAATCTGCAGGAGACCTCAGCCTCCATGGAAGAGATCACCTCGACGGTCAATCATAGCGCCGACTCGGCCCAGCAGGCCAACCAACTGGTACAGGCGACCGCTGAGGTGGCCCGCCAGGGCGAGACGGCAATGAGCCAGGTCGAGCGCACCATGGATGACATCAACGCTTCGTCGAGCAAGATTAGCGACATCATCACGATGATCGACTCTATCGCTTTCCAGACCAACATTCTGGCACTGAATGCCTCGGTGGAAGCGGCCCGGGCCGGTGAGCACGGTCGTGGCTTTGCGGTGGTCGCGCAGGAAGTCCGTACCCTGGCCAGCCGCTCTGGCGAAGCATCCCGTGAGATCCGCGCGCTGATCGACACGTCGGTAACGCATACGAAGTCCGGGGCCGAGCTGGTGCGCAATGCCGGACAGACCATGCGGGAGATGGTCACCAGCGTCGCTCGCGTTACCGACGTCATCGGCGAGATATCCGCTGCGGCCCGGGAGCAGAGTAGTGGTATCGGCCAGGTCAACACCGCAGTGGCTGAGATGGATACCATGACCCAGCAGAACTCGGCGATGGTGCAGGAATCTTCCGCGGCGGCCTCAGAAATGCGCCGCCATGCAGAACATCTCAGAGAGCTGATCGATACCTTTGTACTCGGTGACGATGCGCCTGTAGAAACATCACGGGGCGCACCGAAAAGAGCAGTATTGCCTCATGATCTCAAGTCACCCGCTACATCGCCGACTGCCACGCAGCGTGCCGTGACTCGGGGAGCGAAGGAGTGGGAAGCATTCTAGGATGGTCAACTTCAATAATCACATCGAAAACTAGCGCGTAAATCGGTTCGGGCGGCGGGGCACCATCACTGGCATCGGCCGATGTCGTGGCCTCTGCCTCAATTCGAATGTTGACGAGGCCGGCGCCCAGCCACTCTCCGTCGCTCGGAAATTAACGAGGATTCCACCTAGGTAGAGTGGATCTGAATATTTTTGGCTGAACGGTTAAAAATACTTTATGACGAAAGATCGATAGTGGTTATGCCGTTATCATGGGCTTGAAGCGATTTTTTATTCTGTTTGTTTAGGAGCCCATGAATGACATCTTCGCACCCCCCCATAAGTCCTCCTTGTGGCGGCGTATACCGCTCTGGCAAAAGATATTGACCGGCCTGGGGCTCGGGATACTCGCTGGCGCTCTCTTGGGAGAAGACGCCAGCATCTTCAAACCCATTGGCGATATCTTCATCAGTGCCATCAAGATGCTGATCGTTCCACTGGTATTCACCACGCTAGTGGTGGGTATCACCTCCATGCGGGACCCCCAGAAAATGGGGCGCATCGGGGTAAGGACCATCGCCCTCTATCTGATCACTACCGCTTTCGCCATTGCGATCGGTCTGCTGGCCTCCACGCTCTTCCAGCCTGGCGCCGGTATGGAGATGAATTTCAGTGAGCCAGTCGAGGCAAACGATGCGCCTACGCTAGTGGATATCCTGGTAGGCCTGGTTCCGCAGAACCCTGTCGATGCGCTAGCCAATGGCAACATCATGCAAATCATTGTCTTTGCTATTGGTTTGGGAATCTCCTTGATGCTGATCGGGGAGAGGGGAGAGCCGGTGGTCCGTGTATTCGAAAGCTTTGCAGAAGCCATGTACAAGCTCACCGAAATAGTGATGGCCTTCGCTCCCTTTGGGGTCTTCGGCTTGATCGCACATGTCTCGGGGAGTTACGGCCTGGATGTACTGCTTCCCCTGGCGAAGGTGATAGGCGTCGCATACCTGGCGAGCATCTTGCACGTCCTGGTGGTTTATAGCGGGTTGCTGACGCTGGTTGGCCGTCTAAGTCCCGTGCCTTATCTACGGGGCATCATCGACGCCTTGGTGGTGGCATACTCATCGGCGTCATCCTCCGGCACCCTGCCGGTATCGCTGCGCTGCGCGCAGAAGAACCTTGGCGTATCGGAGGGGGTCTCGGGCTTCGTGTTACCGGTGGGAGCCACCATCAACATGGATGGCACGGCCATCTATCAAGGAGTCGTGGCATTGTTCATCGCTCAACTGGTGGGGGTGGACCTGACATTGATGGATTACGGCATGATTGTGGTGACCGGAACCCTGGCCTCGATCGGAACGGCCGGTGTGCCTGGAGCCGGGTTGATCATGCTTTCCATCGTCTTGGCGCAAGTAGGTCTGCCACTGGAAGCGATTGCCGTGGTGGCGGGAGTCGACCGTATCCTGGACATGGCACGTACCACCGTCAACGTCGCTGGAGACTTGATGGTGACAACCCTGGTAGGCAAGAGCGAAGGCGAGCTCGACATGGAAATCTATAACGCGACTAACAGCATCTGACGGATCATTGTGATGTTGCGGCATGTAGAGCGGCCCATCGGAGAATTCCGATGGGCTTTTTAACGGGTTGAGATTGCTATGGGCCATGGAGGACGCTAGCGGCACGCGATCATGGTCAGCCATGCCTGGCATAACCATCCACCGGCCTGGGCGATTTCGGTCTCATTCGAGCCGGCATAGCCGAGCACCAGTCCGGGCTGCTTTCTCTCCGACAGGTAGTAGCATGACAGCGGCGACAGCGTTATGCCCTGTTCGTGGCCTTGCGTGACCAAGTGGCGTTCCTGCTCGAGTGAATCGAGCGCTGCCACCAAGTGCATGCCGGCCTGGCCTTTCGAGAGCGTGAGACCCCGTGCCGTGGCAGGAGTCAGCGCCTCACGCAGACAGGCCTGGCGATGCCGATAACACGTTCGCATGCGCGCCACATGCCGGGCGAAATGGCCTTCGGCAATGAACTCGGCCAGCGCCGACTGTACAGCATACTGCCCCTCCCGATGCAGGCGGGCATTGGCACGACGAAAATCATCGAACAGGGCATCGGGCAGGACGAGATATCCTAGACGCAGCCCGGGATAGAGCACCTTGCTGAAGGTGCCCACATAGATCACCGGCATCCGTTCAGCGAGCCCCTGCAGCGAGGCGACTGGCGGGGTGGTATAACGAAATTCACTGTCGTAGTCGTCCTCGATGATCCAGGCCTTGTGTCGCTCGGCATACGCCAGCAGAGCCAGGCGGCGTGCCATGGTCATGGTGACTCCACTGGGGTACTGATGCGATGGCGTGACATAGATCAGGCGGGGCGCAGGGGTCTCTGACGGCAACGCCTCGGGGTGGATACCTTCTTCGTCCACCGGGACGGGAACTACGTTCAGTCCCGCCATGGAGAAACAGGCCTGAGCGCCGCCATAGCCGGGTTCCTCGATCCATACCGTATCGCCGGGATCGGCCAGCAGACGGGCAATGAGCTCGAAGCCCTGCTGCGCGCCCTGGGTGATGAGGATCTGCTCGGGACGGCAGTTCACCGAGCGCGACAGACGTAGATAATCGCAGAGGACGGCTTTGAGGGCCGGCAGCCCGCCCTGGGTCTGGTAGCCGAACCATTTTTCCTGGGCGCGATGCTGGTTGCGGCGGAGCATACGTTGCCAGCGTTCGCGTGGGAACAGATCAAGCGCGGGAATGCCCGGCGCAAAGGCACGGTGACCGGCGCTCAGCGTACCGCAGAAAGCGAGTATTTCCTCTCCTCGTTGGGAGAGTCGACTGGCCTCGGAAACTGTCGCCTGTCCGGTAGCGGCCAGAGGCGTCGCAGGCAGATCGGCGACGAATAGCCCGGCGCCCTGGCGCGTCACGACAAAGCCCTCCGCGGCCAGTCGCTCCATGGCAGCGAGCACGGTATTGCGTCCTACGCCCAGCGACTGGGCCAGACGGCGCGACGAGGGCAGGGCACTGCCTGTCGCCAGTTCGCCGTTCTGGATCCAGCGGCGCAGCGCGTCGTATAGCCGTTGTGGCAGGGTGCCGGTACCGCCCTGGGCCAACCTTAGCGCCAGCGCCTCGATGATCCACTCGCTGCGTGCCCGCTTTTCGTTCACTGGTTCCTCATTATTGCTGATGATTGGTTCTTACATGAGGACCACTATGGCGACAAACTGAAAGCCTGTCATCCCGATGCGTCTGGAGCCGCCATGAATGCCATTCGTCCTGCCACCGTCGCCGGTCTCGATAATCTGAGCCGGCTACTTGACGACTACCGTCGCTTCTATGGCCAGTCCGGCGATGTGGCGGCTGCTCGCGCATATCTCGTTCAGCGCTTTGCGCTGGGGGACTCCCGGCTGCTGGTTCATGAGGGCAACGGTACGCTGACAGGCTTCGTTCAGCTCTATCCGGGGCTGTCCACTGTCAGCCTCGGTCCACGCTGGACCCTGGCCGACCTCTATGTGTCGTCCGAGGTGCGCGGGCAGGGCATTGGTACGGCGTTGATGCGTGCTGCGGATGCCCTGGCCGCCAGCCAGGGCGTGCACCGGTTGACGCTGAATACACAGGTTCACAACCATACGGCGCAACGGCTCTACGCGTCCCTGGGCTGGAAGCGCAACGACGCCTTTTACGCCTATACGCTCGAAACCGACTGAATACGACAGGAGACCCACCCATGGCGACTTCACCACACTCCGAGGTGCTGGCTTTTCCTCCCGCCCTGCCCGAGGCCACCGCCGCATTGATGTATGACAAGCTATGCCATCACACCGATGCCTGGGATGTGGCTGTCGATTTGGCCAACGGCATCGATGCCATTGTCGTCGTTGATACGCGAAGCCGCGCCCGCTACCTGGCCGGCCATATTCCCGGCGCCGTCAGTCTGCCGCATCGCGAGATGACCGCCGAGCGGCTGGCCGAACTCGATCCCGGGCGGGTCTACGTCACCTACTGCGATGGCATCGGCTGCAATGCCTCTACGAAGGGCGCCTGGCGGCTTGCCGGCCATGGTCTGAGGGTAAAGGAACTGCTGGGTGGGCTCGATTTCTGGCGGCGTGACGAACACCCGATCGTGACCGGCGAACAGCCGGGAAGCATGCGGGACAGCACGCTGAGTGAATGTGGATGCAGCGAAGCGGAAGGAACATGACATGGTGGATTCCGTCATCAATCGCTTCGGGCAGCCCATCGGCTGCCCCGTATCGGGCTGGCAGCCGCCAGGGCGACCCGGGGCCACGATCCTGAGCGGGCGCTTCTGCCGCCTCGAGCCACTGGATGCCGGGCGCCATGGCGAATCACTGTGGGCAGCCTGGCAAGTCCCCGACTCGCGACTGGCCGGGGACATTGACGGTGAAGCCCGTTGGACATACCTGGGTGGCCGTCCCTTTCATGATGCCGCGGGCTGTCATGACTGGTTGCTTCGGCAGAGCCGGCGTCAGGATCCAGCCTTCATGACGGTCGTCGAAGCGAACAGCGGCGATGCCTTGGGGATTGCCTCTTGGCTCAACATCGAACCCGAGCATGGTTCTATCGAGCTGGGGCATCTCAATTTCTCGTCGTATCTGTCACGTACCACGGCGGCTACCGAGGCCCTGTTCCTGATGATGACGCATGCGTTCGCGCTAGGATATCGCCGGCTGGAGTGGAAGTGCGATGCGCTGAATGCTCCGTCACGGCAGGCCGCACAGCGGCTTGGCTTTCAGTTCGAAGGCATCTTCAGGCAGCACCGGGTAGTGAGAGGGCATAATCGAGACTCTGCCTGGTATTCCCTGCTCGACAGTGAGTGGGAGAGGTTACGGCCGCTATTTCTACGTTGGCTCGCTCCAGACAATACCGATGCCCTGGGTCGGCAGCTCATCTCGCTATCGTCGCTGACCGGTACGATAAATAACCGCCGCCCCTCGTTTTGCCCCACCGGTGAAGGAGAGCCGTCATGTACTTGCCTGCGCAGTTTGCCGTATCCGATCCAGTAGCCTTGCAAGACGTGATGCAGGCCAACCCCTTCGCCACTTTGATTACAGCAAGCCCCGAGGGCATGACCGCAGACCACCTGCCCCTGCTGTTCGAGCCGACTAAAGAGGGGGGCGGCAAGTTGCGTGGCCACATTGCCCGAGCCAACGGCCTCTGGCGTATGGGCGAACAGGAAGCGCTGGCGGTCTTTCATGGCCCCCAGGCCTACATCACGCCGAGCTGGTATCCCGATAAACAGAAACATGGCCGCGTGGTGCCCACCTGGAACTACCAGGTAGTGCATGCTCACGGTCGGCTGCGCTTCATCGAGGATCCCGCCTGGCTCAGACAAAACCTTGGTGCACTGACCGAGCGTTTCGAAAGTCAGCGGACAGCCCCTTGGGCGCTTGAGGATGCGCCTGAGGCCTATATCGAAAACATGTGTCGTGCCATTGTGGGGATCGAGCTGACGATTAACCGGCTGACCGGCAAGCACAAGGCCAGTCAGCACAAGTCATACGAAGAACGCGAGGCCATCCGGCAAGGGCTCCGGGAAGAATACGGCATTGATGCCAATAGTGCCGCGTGCTTGAGCGGGGCTCGCGACTGGTCCTCGCATACGAGGTGATCACTCGATACGAGTTCTACATGCCGTAAGGCTAACCCGTGGAGGTAAATGCGATGTTGTTGGAGCTATGGTTATCGTTCGTGCTGGCTTCGTTCGTGATTATCGCCTCCCCGGGCCCTGCCGTTGCCTTGCCGATTGCGCCACGCATGCCAGCCAGGATCCGGTGATCTTCCGCGGTATCCTCTCGCTCTGCTCGATATTGATGGGTCCGTGCCAGACCACATCAACACGGGATGCACAGGCGAGAGTATTCTTTACGGGGCTGCATCGACGCCTAGTGCTGACCGACCGGCAAGTCATCTCTCCGCCCGGCCAAGGACAGATCAGTGTCTTTCATGCGTGAGCATTGCACTCTACCGCGTCGACTTTTCGGTATTGAACAATCTCGACCTGGTGCGCCGGGATGGGAAAAGCCTTCAGGCTGCGATGCCGCAGCGGATGCGTGTCGGTCAGTCCCCTTTGCTGTTCAGTCGTGCTCCACGTCGGTCACTGAAAGATCGGTGCGGTTCAAGCGGAGTTCCATCTCACGTTGCTGAGCGTCGTAGCCCTCGATTTCGAGGTGTCCATCGGCATCGACATCAAGCTGGGCGAACCGCTCCAGCCCCGCCTCGAGAGCGTTATCCAAGGCCTCGCGAACCTCCTCGCCGGTCAGGCTCCAATCAGGTATCTGACTTTTACTCTTCCTTTCGTGCAACAAGTGACCATCCGATACGCGCATGTCGACATCGAGTTGCCAGCCGTCTTCCCGCCAGCCCTCGACTTCCCAATGGCCCTCGTCATCGTCTGATGAAATTTCCTCGTAATGCGTAAATCCATGCTGGCTGGCTTGTTCCAGCACACGGCGCAGCTCATCATGCGTCAGAGCACCACTATCGGCCGATGCATCGGTCGCCAAGCCACTGATCAAGGCAGCGGGAAGAACAAGATAGGATAAGGTTTTCATCACGAATCTCCTGTCGCATTGATTCTCGTTTCTCGAGTCTCGTGACGTCGTTGTACGCTAGGCGGCCTTGCCGTGGACTGAAAGTCACGTTCATTTTGCGTTCATGTGCCGCTCCGTATTTCTCCTGGCTTATTTTCGGTGAGCGACGGGCAACAGACCTGTTCATGGTACGTTCATTACGTTTTTGGCATGCTATCAAGATGAAAAAACGCTTCTCCGTTGGCCTTCTGCTTGCCGCTCTGGTGGCGTGGAGTAGCGGTCTGCACCCTTTGGTTCATGCTGATGAAGAAAACGAGTGGCGTGAACTTCATGATGACGTCAAAGCCGGACGTCTGGTGTCGCTGCCCAGCATCCTGGATTGGCTGGAAGCTCATTACCAAGGCGTGATACTGGAAATCGAGCTGGAGCGGGACGGTGGGCAGCCGCGTTACGAAGTCGAAATGCTAGGTCCGCAGGGACAACTGGTCGAGTTTGAATTCGATGCCACCAACGGCAAGTTGGTCGAAACCGAAGGGATCAACATCGAGGACATGGAGCGACCGTGAAAATTCTCCTGGTAGAAGACGATCCGGCCCTAACCGACGTACTAAGCGATGCCTTGCGTGATACGGGACTGTTACTGGAAACCAGCTCAAACGGTACGGAGGCCGATTTCCTGATACGAACCGAACGCTATGATGCCGTTATTCTCGACCTGGGATTGCCCGATGGCGACGGAACCCGATGGCTGGCCCAGTGGCGCGAGGATGAGATCGACCTGCCGGTATTGATACTTACGGCACGTGAGCGTTGGTCCGACAAGGCTGCCGGTTTTTCCGCTGGTGCCGACGATTACGTTACCAAGCCCTTCGAGACTGCCGAAATCCTGTTTCGGCTACGCGCGTTGATGCGCCGTAGCCATGGTCATGCACATCCGATACTGTCCTGTGGCAATCTGGACTTCGATACCCACAGTGGCAGCGTCACCTTGGCGGGGCGCCCCGTGGCGTTGACCGCGCAGGAGTCCCGCCTGTTGTGCTACTTGTTGCATGCTGCCCCCCGTATCGTCAGCCGTGCCGAGCTATCCGAGCACGTCTACAACCGTGACCATGAACCGGACTCCAACGTGATCGATGTTCAGATCAGCCGTCTGCGGCGCAAACTGGGCAGTGGCTGCATCGAAACGCGACGTGGCCAAGGCTATCGCCTCGTGGCCGATGAAGCTGCATCATGAAATCACGCCTGCGAGCCAGGCTTACGCTTCCCGCGCATTGGTCGTTGGGACGACGCTTATTGACCGCCGCGCTGCTCCTGGTGCTGATCATCCTGCCTTTGGTGGGGGTGGGGCTGGCCTATAACTTCCGTGCGGCAGTCACCGCATCCTTCGATCAGCGTCTGACCTCGCTCCTGTATGCCTTGCTCGCCGATGTGGAGCTTAACCCCGCGAGCCAGCAGGTAAAGGTGACGGACTCGCTGGGGGATTCGCGTTTCGAACGGGTTTTTTCCGGATGGTACTGGCAAGTGGCCGATACGCACGGTACGACGCTCGTGTCACGTTCGCTGTGGGACCAGCGTCTGCCCGTCTCCCAGGGCAGCGGGATTACGCTGCGTAACCTGCGCGGTCCACGAGATGAGCGGCTGAGACTCATCGAGCGGGAGGTGCATCTGTCAGGGTATCCCTATCCCCTGCATATCAGTGTCGCGGCCTCACGAGAGCAACTGGATACCGAAGTCGCCCACTTCCAGTGGCTTCTCGCATTTTCACTGCTGGTGCTTGCCATTCTACTTCTCAGCGGATTGGCGCTGCAGATTCGCTGGGGACTGGCACCGTTACGGCGTATGCTGGCCAATCTCGAGGCAGTCGAAGCGGGGCAGGCCGAACGCCTCGAGACCCGATTGCCCAGCGAACTGCGCGAGCTCGCCAGTGCCATGAACGAAGTTCTCGAGCGCGACCGCCGGCTGATCGCGCGAGGTCGTGCCGCTGCCGGCAATCTGGCACATGCGTTGAAGACGCCGATCAGTGTACTGCAGACCCTGGCGGACCGGATGCCCGAAGCCCAGCGTCATCAGGTTCGTCAAGAGGTGATGCGCCTCGACGAAGCCATCCGCCATCATCTGGCACGCGCCTCGGCCGCCAGCGGAGCCCAACTGGCCGGACGGGTACACTTCAGCCACGTCATTGCCCCCGTGGTCGACGGGCTTGCGCGTCTGGCAGGGCGGCGGAACATTCGGCTCGAGCGTCACATCGATGAGACTCTGGAAGTGCGCATGGATCCGCAAGACCTTCAGGAACTGGTTGGCAATCTGCTCGACAACGCCCTGCGCTGGGCCGATGGACGTGTCGTACTGGCCATTGCCGCCGAGGAGGAGGGGGCTGGCTTGTGGATAGAGGATGACGGTCCCGGCATGACCGCCGCGCAACGTGAAGCTGCCTTGGCACGCGGCGTACGCCTTGATGAACGCCGCTCGGGGTCGGGACTGGGGCTGGCCATCGTGGAGGAGTTGGTCACGCTTTATGGCGGGCGGATAACGCTGGGGCCGGCATCTCTCGGCGGGCTTTCGGTCTACGTCTGGCTACCTGCCGCTGGCACCGTTTCGAGAAAGAACTAACTTCGGTTGCCAAATATTCCTGTCGTTGGGCTAAGCCATGTTTTTCGGGGCAGGAGGCTTCGGTTCCATCTCTGCGAGGCTGGACGATATGATCCGGGTCCGTTCATAAAACGGAAAGGTTGTAGCTGGTAGCGTGTAGGCTTGATCTGCAATCGACGAGCAACGTCATGCCTTACTTCGAAATGGTGATTCTCAATATCCTATGGAAGCTGTCTGCGGCGCTGGAGAACGACGATGACCCGGCTTAGGTGTTGCCGGGCCCGAAAAATAGTAATCCCCGTTCCATGAGCAGCCTTCTTACTTCACGTACACGCCGAAGTTAGTGAGGCCTTGATCGGCCAAGTGCAGGGCCTGCATCTTGCTCATGACGCCTCGATCGCAGTAGAGCAGATACTTCTTGTCGGGTAGTGAACTGGCCTGCCCCTGAAGCTCGTAGAAGGGAATCTCCAGCAGCTCGACCTGCGGCGGTACTTCAAGCGGTGCCATGTCGCGTTCGCTGGGGTGGCGAATATCGATCACACAGCATTCGGGCTGATCAGCCAGGTTTTCCGATGAGGAGACGATTCTGACCTCGGCGAGCGCCGGAGCGGACTTGGCCAGCTCATCGATACGGGTATAGGTGGTTTCCTCGAATGCTTGCTCGAGCACATCGAGATCGAACTTTGCCTCGGCGGTTTCGATCTGGTCGCGGCGGACACGCGTGCTAGGGCGCCTCGAAATGACGCCACAGTACTCAGGCATGCGCTTAGCGAACTCAGCAGTGTCGATTGCCGTAGCCTCGTCGATGATGTCCTGTTTATCGCTGGTCAGCAGAGGACGTAACACCGGGCGCTCACTCACGGCATCGATCATCGTCAGGTTCGTCAGGCTCTGACTCGAGACCTGGGCAATGGCATCGCCGGTAACGACTACCGGGACGCGCATCCTGGCTGCAATGCGACTGGCTACGCGAATCATCATGCGCTTGAGCACCACGCCCATACAGTTATCGGGGACTTGGGTCTGGATTTCGCGGATCACGCCTTCGAAGGGTACCGAGATGAAGTCGACCTTGTGAGAGCTGCTATAACGCCGCCACAGGTGGTGGGTCACCTCGCGTACGCCGGCCTCATGGGCGGGACCGCCAAGATTGAAGAACAGAAAATGGGTCTTGATGCCACGTCGGATCATGCGATAGGCGGCCACTGGCGAATCGAAACCGCCGGAGATCAGTGCCAGAGCGGAACCCTGGGTTCCTAGCGGATAGCCACCGAGGCCGGGACGGCGGCAAGCGATCAGGATCAGCCGGTTGTGTTTGAGTTCAAGCGCTACGGTGATCTCGGGGCGCTTGAGATCGACCGTGGCGCTGGGTGATGCCTTTAGCAGTTCGGCCCCTAGATAGCGCTCTAGATCCATAGAGCGAAACGCATGCTGACCACTGCGTCTGACACGTACACGAAAACGCTTGCCCGCGACCAGCGGGGCCCATAGCGGCAGCACTTGCCCGGCGGTGTGAGCAAAGGAGCTGAAGTTCCGTTCCTCCACGGTCAGAACTTCATGAATGCCCGAGATACGGGTCATCGCGCTTTCCAGTTCGGCCACTGCGCAGGGGGACATCCCATCACTGGGGGTGACCTCCAGCGTATCCCATCTGGCGATCACGCGTACCCCGGCGTCGAGTTGCCTTAGCGTGTTACGTACATTCGCGCCAAGGCAACGTATCATCTCCTTGCGCACCGGTCGCGACTTGATCGTGATTTCAGAAAACAGCTTGAGAATGTACTTCATTAAATTTGGAAACTAGCCATTAATGCCACGATAGGGCAGCTACACTAACAGTCCGATCGTCATATGTCTCAAGCGATGAATATGCGACGCTGGCATTGAACGCTGACAGGCCAATGGCGAGAGTCATGGTTCACACTCGCCAGCGCAACGGATGCGTGTCGCGCAGCACGCCGGACTCGTCCCAGTCCTCCCAGCCGGTGAATGGAATCGGGGCTTCCGCGCCAAGTCCCTCCAGGCGGCGCATCCACCTCGCCTTGTCGGCTTCCAGTTGTTGTCGAAAATCCGCTTCCTCTGGGCGACCCCATTCCGGCCCTCGCCACGGATCTTTGGCTGCTCACCCATCCCGACCTACGCCGTACCAACCGAGTCCTGGCGTTCTTCGCCAGCGTGGTTAGGCAGCCGGCCCGGCGGCGGCGTGTTCATTGTCTTGGCATACGTGTACTGGTTCGCTTTATGAGTCAGGCCTTTGGCAGCCCGACCTTACGCTCTGTCTGAAAATGACTGCGCTCGCTCCTATGGTGTCAAAGCCCGCTCACGTGCGAATCCAAGCTCAGCATCTCATTAAGATGCTCATTACTCCTTGTAAATCGGGTCACGAGCCTAGGCTGTCTTTCGCTGATTTTTGTCGTAGCTACGCACCCTTGGCGAGGCATCACCCACCGGCTTTTCAGGCAGGCCCCGGTGCTGGAATGTCGTCGAGACCGCCTATCCTCAGTGCAAGATGCTTGCCTTGTTGTCATAGGGGGCCTGCTATGTAGAAGACCTGCCAGCCGTGGTTGGTTTCCCACAGATGTGCCGTGTATTGTTTTCTGGAGCGCCTGACCTGGCGATCAAAACTGGCCTGTAGGGCTTCATGAGGCTTCGCCCAGTCATCGAGGGTGAGTACCGTTGAGTAGCGGACGTTAGCCGTCGGGACACCGTAGGGGTTGGTCGAGCTATCTACCTGCAAGACATTCTCTATAGCATCGTGTGCGAAATAAAAGTAGAGATAGTTACTTCTTTCCCGCATGCTCAGTTGTTTTCGGCCCAAGCCAGTTAATGTGTATTGTGATACATAGGGTGAGAGCTCTTGGTGTTCAACGAGCCCTAACTCAACTGCTAATAAGAAATCGCTCCCTTGGTAACAATACGTCTGAACGACTTGATACGCTTTTGAAGCGAGGATCGCATCACGATTCTCTTCTGATCTCGGAATGTTTCTTTTGCAGACTACACCGTTCTGATCCGCCAGACCGTCAAAGTTGACGGTGAGCGCCTGCCCGCTACGCTGGTCGTTCTCAAGATTGCTATGGTAATTACGGATGGCCTCTGCTACTTCACCTTCATCTGGTGCTGTATCTGCGCTAGCTGTGGCTGTCGCGAGAAAGATAAGAAAACCAAGAAGTCTAGCTGCGATAAGGGCTGGATTCAGTGATATGGTAAGATTCATGATATTGCCCCCTTATCGATCTAATTATCCCGCACTCGAAGCACTCTGTAGTATCCAGTCGTTGCCTGTATACACCATTTTCACGTTTAACGTTTTTGGTAGCTCTTCGATGTCATCCATATATACTGAAGCCCAGTCATACGGTTCGGATGCTTGCGTGACAGTCGTTGAATAAAGGGAGAACCCCGTCGGCGTAGTTTCTACGGTACCCTCGTCTACGGATTCGACACTGTAATGGCCTACGACCAACTGCCCGTTATCGGATAAGTAGTCTTTGAGATCTGAGCGTAGCGCATAGATTACCGAGCCTGCCTTCGGCACGCTCCGAGAGACATGGCCCGCCTCCACCATTGCGTTGAGCTGAAGAACCTGTTTATCCGAGCATTGATATCGCACCAACGGTTCCCTGCGGTATCTTTCGATATACTCCGCGTTGCAAAATACTTTGCCTTCATCATTGAATCGTGTGGGTAACGTGATGGTTCTCCCCTTGGTATGGCTCGATAGCGCCGCCTTGATAGCATCGTGTGAGGGAGGGGGCACTTTTTCCACCGAGCTCTCGATGCTGGCCATACTCACCCGAGCCATTTCCCGCAACTCATCGGTGGTCAAGTTCCCTATGCCTGTCACCGGACCAGGCTCCCAGTCATATATCTGGGATTCCACTGTCCATCCTTCATTAGTCAGGACGAAGGGAATCGTGAACTCATAAGATTGTGCCGCCAGATTCATCCAGTAAACCGTGGGTTGCTGAAGATCAAAGATATCGCTACCTGATAGTGCGGTTGTCAGGGCCCCTATCGTGGCGTTGCTCAGAGTGTTAGCGAACGGCTGAGTCGCAAGCCTGTCTCCTCCCGGGCCTTGCGAGACGATAGCCGCAAACCCTCTCAAGGCTTCAAGATTCTCCTCATCGACCCATGCGGCATAATCTGGCTTGAATATCACGTTGCCCAAGGTTCGCTGTACGCTGTTCTTTTCGGAAGGTTCGGTGAAATTAGCGACCTCCGCAGGGGCCAATGTACCCAACAATACAGCGACCTTGTTTCCAGGATGGACATTGAACAGGTTGCTGTCTTCATTGGCTGGTTGATAGCGAATTATCATGTTTTCTTCGTTGACACGCCGGAGCAATCCATCATGAGAAAGAATCTGCAAGACTCCATAGTCCAGTGTCATGTAGTTTCCACCCAGCAGAAAATCACTTCCCTGAGGGCGAGTATCTATAAGGGGGAGTTCAAGTGAGAAGCGGCCTGGATCATTCTGCAGAAAATTTTCAACGGCATCGATCAACTCTGACTCACTGGGCGCACTGTCACCACAGGCAGTGAGCGTTACGCTCATGGCTGAGACCGCCATCCACCGGGGCAGGGCTTCTCTGAAGCATATCATGAGGCCTCCATTGCCTATTGAAGAAGGCATCTTGTTGTTCACATGGGGCTCTAAAAGATTGGGATATAAAAAAGAATTGCGCAACATGATAACACGCTAATGGTTTGCTCGGCATGATACTACCTAACTAGAAATCTAGCGGCTGATGAAAGAATAGTGGCTATATATCATTCAGTTAGTTAATATTACTTGATGCTGATACTTGAAGGTCGCACAGATAAGTAGAAACAAATCGTATATTTAGTTTATAAAATTAGTATTCAAATTACTATTTAAGGATATTCTTAATATAAAAGGGGAAGCGGCCCCGACTTCAGGGGACTGGGGAGTTTCGCGGCGAAGCGCCACCAGGCGATTATACTTGGCCGCGCTTTTGCTCCCACGCCCAGGCCAAGTTGTGCGGCTTGTCCACGTCGGTGCACTTGCTCGGCGCCACATGATAGACAAGTAGCTGCAAGGCTTCGGCATGAACGTGGCGTGCAACGAGTCGACACAGCAAACCTTTTCGTGTACTAACCCCTCGTAGGGATGCCAAGGTCGGAGGTCGCTATGACGGTGTTATTGAAGGCGATGGTGTTAATGAATGAGAGCGGCGCTATTCACCAAGCCGTATCTCGCCGCTGCCGATGATCACCGCCTGGCCGGCAATACGAATGGCCCTGGTGTCTTCGCCATGTTCCACCTCGGCGAAGATATGGCTTGGTCGTCTCATCTCGACTCCCTGTTGAATGTGCCAACGCCACAATCCGTGGCCACGATCCGCCGCTAGGGCACCCACCAGTGCTGCGGCTGCACTTCCGGTAGCTGGGTCTTCGCGTATGCCACCCTCCGTCGAGAACATGCGACAGCGCAACACGCTTCCCTGGCCCACAGTCCTGTCTGCTACGTAAAGATAGATTTGCTCATGACCGCTGGGAGTGACCCACTCCTCCCAGACCCCCGGCGAGGGAATGGCGCTGCCTAGTGCCTCCAGAGAGTCGAGTTCAACGAGATGAAACGGTAGTCCGCAAGTGGAGAGAACGGGCTCGCTCACCACCTGGCTCTTCTCCAGGCCCAGCAGTTGAACCGCCGTTTCACGCGATAGGGTACTGGCGCTTACTTCTGCCGGCCGGGCTGTCGTGAATCGGGCCAAGTCCCCGTCGTAGCTCACTACCAATGGTCCGGCACCGGCTTCCAGCGTGAGCGGCTTGTCGCGGCTCGACAGTTTCAGTGCCGCGAGTAGATGCGCCGTCCCTACCGTGGGGTGGCCGGCGAAGGGCAGCTCCATGGTGGGAGTGAAAATACGGATGGGATAGCGGTCGGGGCCGCTGGCCTGGCCGACGAACACGGTCTCGGAGAGGTTCAGTTCGTTCGCAATAGACTGCATGGTGAGGGTATTCATCCCATCGGCAAAGGGAAATACGGCAAGCGGATTGCCCGCGAAAGGCCGATCGGTAAAGACATCCAGTAGATAGTAATGCATGTTGCTGGCCATAGCGGTACTCCACGTTGTTTGAGTCACGTTTTCCGGAACGATTTGCGGTTATCGCGTTCGGCATCGAGCCGTGAAGGTCCGATATCCCTGGGTTGGTGGGTGTCGAGGGTTAGCAGGTGCCGTCGCGAGTAGTGGCGCTGATAGCAGAAACGAAGTCTGGCAATAAGCTGACTTGGCCGAGTGAGGCGCATAACGCGTCTCCTGTTGGTATAAATGCACAGCTTACGGCCGGCATCTTTTACGATACAGATTCAGTTCTTTTAATATTTAGAATACAAATTGTGGGATCAACCTGACTGTATTGGATAAAGTGGGACGGTCTGTACCGCCTTTCTTCTATTCCCGAAAGAGTGTCATGAAACGTTACGAGCAAATGGCTACGGCCCTCAGGCCGTCGGAAGATGATAGAAAAGGCACTTGCCGAGTCGTAACCGAGAGCTATCCATGCGATGGCCTCACCCTGCAAATGTCTCTATCGGTGGGGTAAGCGTCGTTGCCGACATCGTCGCCAGGTATGACACTGACGCTACGTCCCTGCCTGACGATGGAACCCGTCATGACCCGCCGTATTGCGCTGCTCGCCTATCCCCGCTGCCAGTTGCTGGACGTGACCGGCCCTTGGCAGGTGTTCGCCACCGCCAACGATCTGGCCGGCACCGCACTGTATCGCCTGACGCTGCTGGCCGAGGAAGCCGGTGCGTTGACGGCCAATTCAGGCATGGCCCTGCATGCCGACATCGGCTGGCAAGCGCTGGGCGCTGAGGAGGGCTTCGATACATTGCTGATCGCCGGTGGCAGCGGCGTCGGGGCGCAGGCCGGCAATCCGGCTCTGCTGGCCAAGCTGCGCGAGATGGCGCCCAGCGTGAGGCGACTGGGCTCGGTGTGTACCGGCGCCTTCCTGCTGGCCGCCGCAGGCCTGCTCGACGGCCACCGTGCCACGACCCACTGGCGGCATTGCCAAGCTCTGGCCGATGCCTATCCCGCCATCCATGTCGCCAGCGATGCGCTGTACATCGAAAGCGTCACTGACCCTGCGCCAGCGTCGCCGCGCTATACCAGTGCCGGGGTGACGGCCGGCATCGATCTGGCCCTGTCGTTGCTCGAAGCCGACCATGGTGCGGGCCTGGCCGGGCGTGTGGCGCGAGAACTGGTGGTGTTCCTGCACCGTCCGGGGGGCCAGTCGCAGTTCAGCGAAGCCCTGCGCAGCCAACAGCGGAATACCGGCCCGTTGCGCCATCTGCTCGACGCCATGCACAGCGCACCGAGTGACGATCACCGGCTCGACACCTTGGCTGCACGCATCAATGTCACGCCACGCCACTTGTCGCGTCTGTTTCGCCAGCATCTGGACACCACTCCGGGAACCTACTTGACGCGGCTGCGCCTCGAACATGCCCGCCAGGCGTTGATAGCCAGCCCCAGCCTGCCCCCTCTGGAGCGTCTGGCTCGGCAATGGCGACTGGGCGGTGCCGAGCAGTTGCGGCGCTTGTTCCAGCGGCATTACGGCGTTTCCCCCTCGGTCTATTGGCAGCGCTTCAGGGCATCGGCCACTCCCGCCCTGGCGATGACGGAGCAGTGAATCTCTAGCCTCGATGTCTGCAACAGGAGCCTTCCATGCCGATCACCGTGACTCTTCTTGCGCTGTGCCAGGCGTTGCTGGTCAGCGGCAATATTCTGTTGATCGCCGTTTCGCCCCTGATCGGGGCGTCGCTGGCGCCCGGCCCGGCCTGGGCCACCGCGCCGGTGGCTACCCAACTGCTGGGGCTGATGTGTGCCACCATTCCCGCGTCGTTGATCATGGCACGTATCGGCCGCAAGCGGGGCTTCGTGCTGGGCAATGTACTGGGGCTGGTCGGGGTGGCCGTGGCGGGGCATGCCCTGGTCGGTGAGCGGTTCGGGGCGTTCATGCTGGGCACTTGGCTGATCGGCATTGGCATCGGCTTCGGCACGCTGTATCGCTTTGCTGCGGTGGAAGTCGCTCTCCCGGCGCTGCGCGACCGGGCCATCGGCCTGGTCATGGGGGGCGGCGTGCTGGCGGCGTTTCTGGGCCCATGGCTGGCCCGGGCCAGTCGCGATCTTACCGCTACGCCGTTTCTCGGCAGCTTTATGGGGCTGGGGCTGCTCTACGCCCTGGCATTGCTGCTGTTGGCCTTCACCCGGTTGCCACCGGCCCAGGCCACTCACGGTAAAGGTACATCACGACCGCTGGGGGAGATCCTGCGTCAGCCGGTGTTCATCATCGCCGCCTCGTCGGGCCTGGTCGGTTACGGTGTCATGAATCTGGCGATGACGGCCACGCCGTTGGCCATGCAGCGTGCCGGCTTTCAATTCGACCATGTCGCCACGACCATCCAGTGGCATGTACTGGCGATGTTCCTGCCGTCGTTCGTGACCGGCCGGCTCACGGCCCGCTTTGGTGCGCCGAGCATGATCGTGACGGGTTGTCTGCTGCTCGCCGGCTGTGGCGTGCTGGCCCAGTTCTCCGCGTCGCTGTACGGCTATTACGCCGCGCTGATCCTGCTGGGCCTGGGCTGGAACCTGACTTTCCTGCCCGCCACCAGCCTGTTGACCGAGGCTTACCGTCCCGTCGATAAGGCGCGTACCCAGGCTGCCAACGAACTGCTGGTCTTCTCCACCGTGAGCCTGACGGCTCTGCTGGCCGGACCGCTCGAGGCCAGTCTTGGGTGGGCGGGACTCAACGGCATGCTGGTGCCGCTATCGCTGATTCCCCTGGTCGTTCTCGGCTGGCAACGTTATGTCAGCGGCACCACGCATTTGCAGCCTTGACAGCGAGGAGTTGCCTTTACCGCCTTCACGCTGCTGTCTGTCAACGACGTTCAATGAGGAATCAGGGGGCGTCCAGCCAGCCGGAAAGCCGAACGCCTTTTGCAGATGCCGCTCGGCAAGGCATGCAACCAGACGCCCCTGCGCTGGAGGAGGCTTGCAGATGCTCGAGGCGGTCCTCGACCCACTTCACCGGAGCGCCGACCTTTCGCGCCGCCAGGCGTTTGAAAATTTACCTTTGAGTCTGATCTCGCCTGCCAATTCGAGCCGAGGCAGTTCTACTCTCTCGACGCTTGCTCGACGCTTGTCCCGCGCGTTTGTGATCATGACGGGGTCCTGGATTTCAAGTGGCCTCCATCTCGCCGGTGCTTCGTAACGCTTGTGGAGTACATTTGAAGATGTGGAGTGCATTTAAAGATTGTCTTGATATTACATAATGTTACCTATCCTTCATTGTTCTGCCATGCGTCTCGAAGAAGCTGGAATCCGGTCATTGGCATCGGGCCGCCGCGTTTTTATTTCCCTCTGCCGATCCTTCACGACGAGAAAAAGGACGCATCATCATGCTGGGTAATCACGCCAATTTTACTGCCACGGCTTCGAGCTTTCTGAATGCAATCGGCTTCAAGGCGAACGCCATCAGTCATGCCGTGAATCAGGCACTGCACGGGGAGGGTTTCTGGCACCCTTCCCAACTGCTGGGCGCCATCGCCGACCGCCTGCAAGATCTTTTCGACGCGCCTGCCCACGAGCCGGATCCCGAGCCCACGCAGCCCCAGGGGGAGCTGATCATTTCGGAGTACGTGGAGGGCTCGGGCTACAACAAGGCGCTGGAGCTGACCAATGCCTCGGATGACGCGCTATCCCTCGAAGGCTATCAACTGGCGCTGTACAGCAATGGCAATACCGAAGCGACCACCACGCTCGATCTGAGCGATTACGGCACGCTGGCCGCCGGCGCCACATTGGTTCTCGCCAACAGTCAAGCCGACGAGGAAGTGCTGGCCCGGGCCGACGGCACCTCGGGGGTGACCAATTTCAACGGCAACGATGCCGTGGTACTCAGCGGCCCCGATGGCGAAACGCTCGATGTGCTGGGAGAGGTAGGCAACGACGCCTATTACGCCCAGGATGTCACGTTGCGCCGTGACGAGGACGTGAGTCAGGGCAGCGAGACCTTCGATGCCGGCCAGTGGCAGACCTTGGCCCAGGATACCGTCGAGGGGCTTGGCTATGCCGGCAATGGGACCGGTGATGTCGATGACGGTGGCGGCGAGGATGACAACGACAACGGGGGAGAGGAGCCGTCGCCCGAACCCGAATTGACCGCCATCCATGCCATCCAGGGCAGCGGTGACAGCAGCCCGCTCGCAGGCGAAACCGTGGCCGTCAGCGCCATCGTGACCATGGTGGCGCCGGGCATGGATGGTTTCTTCCTGCAACAGGCGGATGACGAGATCGATTCAGATGCTCAGACCTCCGAAGGGATTTTCGTCTACACCGGCAACGGCAGCGAGGAGCAACTCGCCGCGCTTTCCGCTGGCGATCGGGTCGAGCTGAGCGGTGAGGTCAGCGAGTACAACGGCAGAACCGAGCTCGATATCACCTCTGGGATCGACGTGCTCGAAAGCGGCCTGACCCTACCAAGCAGTCAGCGCGTCTCGTTACCTTACGAGGACAATCAATTGGAGCCCTTCGAGGGCATGCGTGTCGTGGTTGATGCCGAGGACAATGAAGGACTGACCGTGACCGAGCTCTATCAACTCGGACAATACGGACAGGTGACACTCTCCTCGGGCGGACGCATCGAGCAGTACACTGAAAACAACGCGCCCAGCGAGGAGGGCTACGCCGCCCACCAGGAAGAGATAGCCGCGCGCACCATTATCCTCGACGACGCCAGCGGCGAATCGAATTCCTATCCGATTCAGTTCGGACGCGACGGTGAACCGTTGTCGGCGGATAACCCGCTGCGCGGCGGCGACAGCGTCGAAGAAGTGACCGGCGTGCTCGACTTCAGCTTCGATGAGTATCGCATCCAGACCACCGAGGGTGTCGACTTCGAGGCGACCAATCCCCGTGAGGCCGAACCCGACAGCGAGGCACTCAGCGAAGAAGGAACGCCGACGCTGGAAGTCGCTTCCTTCAATGTGCTGAATTATTTCACCACGCTCGACCAGAACGGCAACACCTTCCTCACGCCCGGGGGCGTCGAGCAGGGGCCACGTGGCGCCGAAACCCAGGAGGAGTTCGTCCGACAGCAGGCCAAGATCGTCAGCGCCATCAACGGCACCGATGCCGAGGTGGTCGGCCTCATGGAGCTGCAGAACAACGGTTACGACAACGACAGTGCCATCGCCAATCTGGTCGACGCGCTCAATGCCGAAGCCGACGAGGGCGTGACCTGGGCCTACGCCACGCCCCGTGTCGATCCGCAGGATCCCGACAGTGCCATCGACGTGCCCGGTGACGATGCCATCACCGTGGGCGTCATCTACAACAGCGAGGCGGTCGATCCGCTCGGCGCGGCGGCGACCACCACCGAGGGCGCCTTTGCCGATGCCAACCGCGCACCGATCATGCAGACCTTCCGCGATCAGGAGACCGGCGGCGTCTTCTCGGTCGTGGTCAATCACTTCAAGTCCAAGGGCAGCATCCTCGATGGCGAGGAGGCCACGGGTGACGGGCAGGGCAACAACAATCCGACCCGGGTCGAGGCGGCCGAGCAGCTCAGCGACTGGATCGACAGCGATCCCATCGGCAGCGGTGACAGTGACGTGCTGGTGATCGGCGATCTGAACAGCTACGCCGAGGAAGATCCGGTCACCACGCTGGAAGAGGACGGCTACGTGCTCCTCGACGATGACTATTCCTACGTCTACGACGGCCAGTGGGGCGCGCTCGATCACGCTCTGGCCAGCGAATCACTGGCCGATCAGGTCACCGGCACGACCACCTGGCACATCAATGCCGACGAGGCCACGGCGCTGGATTACAACATCTGGCGCGAAGACAATGCCGATGCTCAGCAAGAGCTCTATGCGCCGACGCCGTACCGCAGTTCCGATCACGACCCGGTGATCGTCGGGCTGAACACGGCCGGCGATGCCAGCGAAGCGGCTTTGGCCATGTAGTCTGGCAGCACTTGTAGTCTGAAGCACTTGTAGTTTGAAAAACCCGGTATGCTGCAATGCCAATGCCCGCCGATTTCGGCGGGCATTGGCGTTTCGGGACCTGCGTGATGCCATCAGGCCGCCAGTAGGCCGCCCTCCACCGGCGAAGTGTCGATACCGGTGAGCACGGTATCCTCGCGGTAGGCCAGGTTCTGGATACGCTCATCCTCGGCGACGGGCGTCTCTTCCATGCTGTAGGGCGTATCCATGTAGAACTCGCCGAGATATTCGGCGAAGGCGTCCTGCTCGGTGCCGGCCTGGGCGAAGGTGAAGTCGCCTTCCGCGAGTCCGGCATCGACGAGGTCGATCCGATCGACGCGTTCGGCGTTGTCGGCCACCACGTCACCGAGCGGATAGCCGTCGCCACCCTCGGCGAGAAAGCCCAGTGTCACCACGCGCACTTCACCGTCGGCATTGCCGGCCAGATCGCCGTCCTGTACCAGCACGTCGCTGATGTCGCCGTTCTCATCGAGAATCGCGGCACTCTGGATGCGCTCGCCGGCAGGCTGCTCCCAGTCGAAGCTGTAGCTGACGCCCGCGACCTGAGCGAACTGGCCCGGTGTCTGGCCTTCCTCCGAGGCCGCGACGGCATGTTCGAGCACGTCGACGAGTTCCGAGCGGGTCAGTGTCAGAAGCGACAGATCATTATTGAAGCGCAGAGCCGACCTGGCATCGAGCTGCGAGACTTCGCCGTCGGCGGGGGGCTCCAGGCTCGTGTCGCTGCCTACGGTCACCACCTGACCGATGGGCTCACGAATCCCGCCACCGTTCTTGAACGAGACCTGCACGCTGTCGTCGACCTGCTGGGCATACCACAGGTTGGCATCGGCACTCAGGTTGCCCAGATTGGTCTCCTCGGTGCGGACCTGCTCGCGCCGGCCATCCAGATAGACATCGGTCAGTCCCAGCACGTTGTTGTCTTGGTCTTGGACGAGATCGTCCACGGCGCCCACCAGCTCCTCGGCGATGGCGCCCTTGGTGCCGTCGGCAAACGCCGTCTCGCGATCGCCCCATAGCGCTTCGACCTGCTCGTCCGTCGAGGCGTAGACGCCGGAGCTCTGCGCATCGATGGAATCGGCGATCAGGCGTCCCTGCGCATCGAAGTCGACCGTCAGCTGGCCGACATAGCGCCAGCCGCCATCGGTGTTGACGATGGCCACATCATCCCCGGCGGCATCCTCGGTGAGGATGGGGTAGCCGGCGTAGGGCGCCTGCTGACCGGGCTGGAGCAGATCGCGGTCGATGTCCTCCTCGTCGGCGAGGAAGGTATCCGAGCCGCCGGCGATGATGATGTCGGCGCCGTCGAGCAGCGTGGCGAGTTCCTCCTCCAACTGGATCTGCTGGAGGTGCGAGGAGACGATGATCTTGTTGATGCCATCGCTCTCCATGGCATCGATCTGCGGCTGGATGAGGGCCGCCAGGGCCTGCATGTCGTTCTCGCCATCGCCTTCGACCGTGACGTCGCCGGGACTGGAGATGCTTTCCAGAACCTGGGTGGTGGCGCCGATCACCCCGATGCGTTCGCCGCCTTCCTCGATGACCGTCGACGGGGCGATCTTGGTCGCATCGACCTCGCCGTCGTCGCTGTAATCATCCACCAGTGCCTGCGGGGCGGTCTCGAAGGCCTCCGGGGCGAGCTGTGTCTGCTGCGTGGCCAGCGGTGCGAGGGTGCTGTCGCCGGAGAAGTTCAGGTTGCTGGAAATATAGGGGAACTGCGTGCCGGTCCAGGCGATGTCGGCCAGCGACTCGCCGTTGACTTCCGGGGCGAGCAGGCTTTCCAGCAGGCTGGTGCCCTGGTCGAACTCGTGGTTGCCGAACGTGACGGCCTGGGCGTCGAGCAGGTTGGCCAGGGTGATGTCGACGCGTCCCGTGCCGGCTTCCAGTCCGGGAAGGCTGCCTTCCTCGAGTCCGTAGAGCTGTTCGTTGGCACGCTGCAGGGCGGGCTGCAGTTCATCACTGCCGGCCGCCGACTGGTAGGGGCCGGACAGCAGCAGGTCGCCCGAGGAAATGAAGAGGGAGTTGTCCGACTGCTCTTCGAGATAGTCCGTGATGGCCACGAAATTGGGCGCATTGAGCAGATCGGTTCCACCCCCTTCCATATCGGAGGCGTGTAGCAATTGCAGGGTATAGGTCTCGGGTTCTTCCGGCGTATCGGGCTCGTCGTCGGGGGTGAGGGCGTCTTCCAGGCGTTCCAGGGCCTTCACGATGCCTTTGAAATATGCCTGGCCGGCTTCCAGCAGGGCGGGGAGAAAGTCGACGTCATGAAACAGATCCGCCAGGTCCAGGTCATGCGTGCCCAAATGCTTCTCGGTGAAGAAGGGCGCGCGGTGGGGCGTGAACGAGGATAGGCCGAAGGAATGCGGGATCGGGGAACCGAATGAACCGTACATGGGGGCTCCTTGTCTTGGCGACGGAAAACACGGTGAAGCGGACAATGCTCGGCCACGGTAGCACTCTCGGCATGACCGTTTGGGGGCGGTTGGGTAAGTAAACGGCACCATCGAGTAAGCGAACGCAGCGTCGGGAAACGCCAGGTAGCGCCGCTTGCGCATGAGAGGTGCAGGCTGGCCAGCAGCTTCGAATCCCTGATCGTACTGGCCGTATCAAGCGCGGCAGGAGTCGCCGTTCAGGCGTGAGCTCAGGGAGCTCCTCCCTTTCAGTGGCCGTTACTGCAAGGCCGATTCCTCGTAATCGAGTTCGCGAATCAATGTCTGCAGCATTTGCTCGTCGATGTGACGCCGTTTGCGCAACCGGTAGAGTTCCTTGCGCTGAACCTGAATCGCCTGCAGACGCAGGTTGGTTTCCAGTGCGTAGCGCTGACGGGCCTGCTCGGCCTGGCTGTCGCGATCCGTGACCATTGCCTGCAGTTCCTGACGATAGGAGTCAAGAATACGAGAGATGACCGTGCCCTTCAGTTCGGCATCGTCGCCAGTGTTCTTGCTCGCCCACTCTTCCAGCCAGCTGACGGCGGCCTGAGCAGCGGTCTGGCGGGCCTTGAGTAGCTCGCGCTCGTGCTCTTCCAGATCATTGAGCGAGAGGAACTTCATGAAATAGGGAATGCCCAGCGCGCCGATCAGCAGGGAAAGAATGATGACTGCGGCAGACAGGAAAATCATCAGATCACGGCCAGGGAACGGTACGCCATCGATGAGCAGAGGAACCGATAGAACACCGGCAAGAGTGATGGCGCCGCGCACGCCGGCCACCGAACTCAACGCGGTGATCAATAGCAACGGCTGGCTCTGGCTACCCCCGCCACGTAGCTTGAGTAGCCGGGCCTTGACCCAATGGTAGACGTAGATAAAGAAGAAGCGGATCGTCAATAGCACGGCCATGATCACGACGGCGTAGAGTATCAGGGTGCTCATTTCGTAGCTCTGGGTGCTGGAGGCTTCCCACACGCGCTCAATGATGCGCGGGAACTGCAGCCCGAGCAGCAGGAACACCACGCCGTTGAAGCTGAAGTCGAGCATCTCCCAGATGCTGCGGTTGAGGATGCGTGTGCTGGTCTTCACCGGTAGCATGTCGACCCGGCTCTGCACCATGCCCGCAGCCACGGCCGAAAGAATGCCCGACATGCCGGCATGTTCGGCTAGGAAGTAGGCCGCGAACGGCAGTAGCAAGATGGTGATCACATACGTCGCCGGGTCGTAGAGATTGCGCGAGGTCATCCACTGCTTCATCTTGCCAACCGTCCAGCTCAATCCTCCCCCGATCAGCAGCCCGCCCAGCGCTACCACCAGGAATTCGCCCGTCACGGAGAGCAGCGTGAAGCTGCCGGTGATCATGGCGGCGAGGGCAATCTTGAACGATACCAGGCCCGAGGCATCGTTCATCATCGCCTCGCCTTCCAGTTGATGCGACATGTGCCGTGGCAGGCGCCCTTGAGCAATGGCGATGACCGAAAGGGCGTCGGTGGGCGAAAGAATCGCGGCCAAGGCAAAGCTGGCCGCCAGCGGGATCGAGGGCAGCAGCCAGTGAATGAAGTAGCCGACCGCCACCACCGTGATCAGTACCAGCAGCAGCGACATGGCTGCGATCTGTCCGCCGTACTCGGTGAATTCCTTCTTGGGAATCTTCCACCCGTCGTAGAACAGCAGCGGCGGTATGAACAACATCATGAAGATCTCGGGATCGAGTTCGACTTCCATCCCGACCAGCGGTAGCGCGAGCATGCTGCCCAGCAGGATCTGCAGGATCGGGAGGGGCAGCGGGATGAGGTTGGCGAGGATACGACTGGCGCCGACGGCCAGGGTGAGCAAAAAGATGAGATTGAGTATTTCCATGCGAGGCGGGCCAGGTTCCTGTCGGCGATCGAAAGCGTGAAGTCATTTACTGCTATCGACCGAAGGACCACTTCTCTGCAGCGCTAACGGCAACCTTCTTTCCGTAACTTCGGTAGGACTTCACTTTGCGTGTGTGCCTCCATTCTTGCCGGTGTGCGCTGGCAAGGCACGCAGTTACCTCCAAATAACTCCCTTGGCAAAATCCTATATCTCTTAGGGAGTAAATGTCAGAAGCAAGGGCTTTCGAAACATCGCAGTAGCTTCCTCTTGAAACTACCTCGTTGGGAACGCTGAGACGTAGATGCCGGAATGCGGAAGGCAACGGCTTGACCTGCATCAAACATCTGCCGGATCCCTGTATTCGTTACGCCTTTAAGAAGACTCCAGGACGGGACACATCACACGTTGTGGCGGGCGTGGTCCTGGCGCTTGCGTGGGTAACGGTGAAGGCTTTGATCCGGGTCAAAAGATGTATTTTTCATATTCATTAACATGGCTACACACTCAGCAGCCCGAGCCGGATAGCCATGCGGACCCATCAGCCTCGAATGTTCAGTACCGTATGCTTGTGGAAACGTGGGCTCATGCTCCTGTTGGCCTTGATGGTCGGCATCTTTCAAGGGGTGCAGGCCAAGGATTACGGCGGGCTCGAGCAGCAGCGTATCGAGAAGATATTCCCCAGCGTCAGCTCGGTATCCGAACCCGAAGGCGAGTTCAAGATTCGCACCATTGCCGCTGGCGACGAAGTGCTCGGCTATGCCTTCCAGACATTGGATGTGGTCGATATTCCGGCCTACTCCGGCGAGCCGATCAATATCCAGGTGATTCTCGATACCGAAGGGGTCATTCAGGATTCCTATGTTCTTGAACATCACGAGCCGATCCTGCTGGTAGGTATTCCCGAAGAGGAACTCTACACCTTCAACGCCAAGTATCAGGGTATCGAGGCCGATCGGCGGGTCATCGTCGGCCACTCAAGCGATCCCAGCGCCGTCACGGTCGACGCTATTTCCGGGGCGACGGTGACGGCGATGGTGGTCAATGAAACGATCATGCGTGCCGCGCGTACCGTAGCCGCTTCTCTGGGGCTGATCGAAGAGATGGGCGGTACGGCACAAAAGCCGGCCACTGTGCGCGAGGATGTGTTCACGCCCGCCAGCTGGACTGAACTGACCGGCAATGGTGCTATCCGGCGTCTGCATCTGACCCACGGGGAGGTCGACAAGGCCTTCGAAGGAACCGAGGCGGAAGGCATCGACACGGCTACGGCCGATGAGATCGACGAGACCTTCATCGATCTGTATGTCACGCATCTCAATCCTCCTACCATCGGCCGCAATCTGCTCGGTGACGCTCAGTACCGCTTCCTGATGGAAGAGCTCGAGCCCGGCGAGCATGCCATCGCCGTGCTGGGCCGCGGCGAGTACTCCTTCAAGGGCTCGGGCTACGTACGCGGTGGGATCTTCGATCGAGTTCAACTGCGTCAGTTCGGCAACATCATCAGCTTTCGCGATCTCGACTATCAGCGTCTCTCCGATGTGTATGCCGAAGGCATGCCGGAATTCAGCGAGATGGCGATCTTCATCATTCGTGACCATTTCCAGTTCGACCCCGGCGCACCTTGGAGTCTGGAATTGCTGATACGCCGCAGAACCGGGCCTATCGACGGCATCTTCACCAGCTTCGAGCTGCCGTATCAATTGCCCGAAGCCTATCTCGAGCGCCCGCAGCCTAGCGCCGAGGAGTTGGCGGCCATGGAAGCGGCCAACCGTCCAGTGTGGCTCAACATCTGGTACCAGAAGAGCTTCCAGATCGGGGTGCTGGGTGTGGCGCTGGGTCTGCTCACGGTGATTCTGTTCCTGCAGGACACCCTCACGCGACATCCCAGGTTCCTGCACTGGCTGCGCCGCGGCTACCTGACCTTCACGGTGGTGTTCATCGGCTGGTACACCCTGGGGCAGCTGTCGGTGGTCAACGTGCTGACCTTCGTCCATGCACTGATGGAGGACTTCCGTTGGGAGCTGTTTTTGAGCGATCCGGTCATCTTCATGCTATGGACTTTCACCGCCGCCAGCCTGCTGCTCTGGGGACGAGGCATCTTCTGCGGCTGGCTGTGTCCGTTCGGCGCCTTGCAGGAGTTGATCAACGAGGCTGCACGCAAGCTGAAGGTGCCGCAGTACGAATTGCCCTTTGCCGTGCACGAGCGGCTGTGGGCGGTCAAGTACATCGTGCTGTTGGTGCTGTTCGGCATTTCATTGCAATCAATGTCTGCCGCCGAGCGCTTCGCCGAGGTCGAGCCGTTCAAGACGGCCATTACCCTGAAGTTCGATCGTCAGTGGTGGTTCGTGGCCTATGCCGTGGCCTTGCTGGCGATCAACCTGTTCACCCGCAAGGTGTATTGCCGCTATGTCTGCCCGCTGGGCGCAGCGCTGGCGGTACCCAGCAAGTTCCGTCTGTTCGACTGGCTCAAGCGACGCAAGGAGTGCGGTAACCCCTGCCAACTGTGCGCCAAGGAGTGCGAAATCCAGGCCATCCATCCCGATGGACGCATCAACGCCAACGAATGCCATTACTGCCTGGATTGCCAGATGACCTACCACAACGAGAACAAGTGCCCGCCATTGGTAATAAAGAACAAGAAACGCAAGAAGCGAGACAAACAGCCCCCGGTGCCCGCGGCGCCCGAGCTGATCCCCGCCGTGCAAATCATGGAACCCGATGCGATCGCCGCAGGGGCGAGACGTTCTGCATCGGTTGAGTGACCCCCTTAATATTTCGCCTCGAGGAGTAGCGTGCATGAGCGTCAAAGAAACGAAAGACAACGGAGAAGTTCTGGAGAAAGGGGGGCTTAGCCGGCGCAGCTTCCTGGGCGCGACTGCCATGAGCGGGGCGGCACTGGTGGGGGCCACGGCACTGGGCGGTACGGTGATGAGTCGTGAATCCTGGGCGGCGGCGGTCAAGGAATCACAGATGAAGGCCGTCGTCGAACCCGGTGAACTGGACGAGTACTACGGCTTCTGGAGTGGCGGGCATAGCGGCGAGGTTCGCGTGATGGGCGTTCCCTCGATGCGCGAATTGATGCGCATCCCGGTGTTCAACGTCGACTCGGCCACCGGCTGGGGGTTCACCAACGAGAGCAGGCATGTGCTGGGCGAGAGTGCCAAGTACCACAACGGCGATGCCCACCATCCGCACATCTCCATGACCGACGGCAAGTACGACGGCAAGTACCTGTTCATCAACGACAAGGCCAACAGCCGTGTGGCGCGCATTCGCCTGGATATCATGAAGTGCGACAAGATCGTCACCGTGCCCAACGTTCAGGCGATCCATGGGCTGCGGCTGCAGAAGGTACCGCATACCCAGTATGTGTTCTGCAATGCCGAGTTCGTGATTCCTCATCCCAACGACGGTAGCTCGTTCGATATGCAGGGGGAAAACAGCTACACCATGTTCAACGCCATCGACGCCGAGAGCATGGAAGTGGCCTTCCAGGTCATCGTCGACGGCAACCTCGACAATACCGATGCCGACTATACCGGCAAGTACGCGGCCTCCTCCTGCTACAACTCGGAGAAAGCGCTGGATCTGGCCGGCACCATGCGCAACGAGCGTGACTGGGTCGTGGTCTTCAATATTCCGCGCATCGAGGCGGCGATCAAGGCCGGCAAGTTCACCAACCTGGGCGATTCCCAGGTACCGGTGGTAGACGGCCGGGCGGGCTCGGAGCTGACCCGCTACATTCCGGTACCCAAGAACCCTCATGGCGTGAATACCTCGCCGGACGGCAAGTACTTCATCGCCAACGGCAAGCTGTCGCCGACCTGTACGATGATCGCCATCGACCGGCTCGACGACCTGTTTGCCGGCAAGCTCAAGGCGCCGCGGGATGTGGTGGCCGCCGAGCCGGAGCTGGGTCTCGGGCCGCTGCACACCACGTTCGATGGCCGCGGCAACGCCTACACCACGCTGTTCATCGACAGTCAGGTTGCCAAGTGGAACATGGCGGATGCGGTGCGGGCCTATCAGGGCGAGGACGTCAACTACATCCGCCAGAAACTCGACGTGCATTATCAGCCGGGCCACAACCACGCCTCGTTGACCGAGACCCGCGATGCCGACGGCAAGTGGCTGGTGGTGTTGAGCAAGTTCTCCAAGGACCGCTTCCTGCCGGTGGGGCCGCTGCATCCGGAAAATGACCAGTTGATCGATATCTCGGGTGACGAGATGAAACTGGTCCACGACGGTCCGGCCTTCGCCGAGCCGCATGACTGCATCCTGGTGCGCCGCGATCAGATCCATACCAAGAAGATCTGGGATCGCGAGGACCCCTTCTTCGCAGTGACCCGGGAGCGCGCCCAGCAGGACGGCATCAACCTGACGAGCGACAACAAGGTCATTCGCTATGGTAACAAGGTACGGGTCTACATGACCTCGGTGGCACCGGCCTACGGCATCAACGAGTTCACCGTCAAGCAGGGCGATGAGGTCACCGTGACCATCACCAATCTCGACCAGGTCGAGGACGTGACCCACGGCTTCTGTATGGTCAACCACGGGGTGAGCATGGAAATCAGCCCACAGCAGACATCTTCGGTGACTTTTGTCGCCGATAAGCCCGGGGTGCACTGGTATTACTGCAACTGGTTCTGTCATGCGCTGCATATGGAAATGCGTGGGCGGATGCTGGTCGAACCGGCCTAAGCCCCTTGCCGGACCCGGTATTCCCGGGTCCGGCAGTTCAGTCCGCAAGAACGTAGGTAAACGCAGTGCTTCGATTTCAGGTCACGTTACCCCTTCGTCTCGGTGCACTTCTGGCGCTGTTGTGGCTATCCGGCGCGGTACTGGCGTCGCCACGCCCGATTACCGAACTACCGCTTCAGGCTGAAGGGGACAATCGCTGGCGGTTGCCCGCCGGAGCCTACGTCGGTCAGTTCAGCGTGGATCAGCCGATGCAGATTCACTGCGAGCAAGGTGCGGTAATCCAGGCGCAAGGGCAGGGCAATGCGCTGACCATCACGGCAGCCGATGTGGAAATCACGGGGTGCACGATACGTGATTGGGGGCGTGATCTGACGGCACTGGACTCGGGCGTCTTCATCCAGCCTCAAGCCAGCGGTACGGTGCTGCGCAACAACCAACTCAAGGGACCGGGCTTCGGCATCTGGGTCGACAGTACGCGGGGCGTGACTCTGGTCGGCAACGAAATCGAGGGGGACTCGAGCATTCGCTCCCAGGATCGAGGCAACGGCATTCATCTCAATGCGGTGAGCGGTGCCCGGGTGATGGACAATCACGTTTGGCATACACGCGACGGTATCTACATCGAAACCTCCAACGGCAATCGTCTCGAACACAACGTTCTGGAGGAACTGCGCTATGGCGTGCACTACATGTTCTCTCACGATAACCGATTGATCGGCAATCTGACTCGTCACACCCGTACCGGCTATGCGCTGATGCAAAGCCGTAATCTGATGGTGATCGGCAATCGTTCCGAGCAGGATGAAAATTACGGCATCCTGATGAATTACATCACCTATTCCACGCTCAAGGACAATGTCGTGACCGGTGTCCTTCGCGCGACACCCGGGGGCGACGGCCAGATATCCGGAGCCGAGGGCAAGGCGCTGTTCATCTACAACTCGGTTTTCAACACCATTGAGCATAACCATTTCGAAGACAGCACCCTGGGTATCCATCTCACGGCAGGATCCGAGGACAACCGGATCTCAGACAATGCCTTCGTCGGCAACCAGCAGCAGGTCAAGTACGTTGCCGCCCGCACCCAGGAGTGGTCAGTCGAGGGCCGGGGCAACTACTGGAGCGATTATCTGGGGTGGGATCGCGATGACGATGGCTTGGGCGATCTGGCCTATACGCCCAATGACAACGTGGACCGTCTGCTGTGGAAGTACCCGCAGGTTCGTCTGTTGCTGAACAGCCCGGCAATCGAATTGCTGCGCTGGGTGCAGCGTGCCTTCCCGATCATGCAGTCGCCGGGCGTACAGGACAGCCATCCGCTGATGCAGCTGCCGACCGCGGATCTGCTCACCCAACCGCAGGGGCCTGCGTCATGAATGTCGTCGAACTCGAAGCCGTCTATCAGCACTACGCCAATCTAGCGGTTCTGCATGGCCTGGACTTGAGCCTCGGTGAAGGTGAGGTGCTGGGCCTGTTCGGCCACAACGGGGCGGGCAAGACCACCACCATGAAACTGATTCTCGGTCTACTGCAGGCCGACAGCGGCCGGGTCCGGGTACTCGGTCAACGGCCACAGGCCCCGCAAGTGCGACGTCAGCTCGGCTATCTGCCGGAAAATGTCACCTTCTATCCGCAGCTCAGCGGTCGTGAGACGCTAAGACATTTCGCCCGGCTCAAGGGCGCCGGTGTGGCGCAGGTGGATGAGTTGCTCGGCCAGGTCGGGCTGGATGGCGCTGCGGACCGGCGGGTCAAGACTTACTCCAAGGGCATGCGACAGCGACTGGGTCTGGCCCAGGCGCTGCTCGGCGCTCCCCGTCTGCTGCTGCTGGACGAACCGACCGTCGGGCTCGACCCCATCGCCACCGACGAGCTGTACCGGCTGATCGACCGCCTGCGCCAGCAGGGTACCAGCGTGATTCTCTGCTCCCATGTGCTGCCGGGCGTAGAGGCGCACATCAATCGTGCCGCGATTCTCGCTCGGGGTCGTCTGCTGGCTATCGGTAGCCTGGCTCACCTGAGAGCGGAAGCCGGCCTGCCGGCACGCATCCGGGCCTATGGCGTCCAGGGCAGCCACCTCTGGTTGCAGCGCTGGAACGTTGACGGCTGCGTGGCGAATCCGCGGGGAGGAACGGAGATCGAGGTGACCGTCACTAACGGCAACAAGCTGGCGCTGCTGAGAGAGCTGCTCGATAGCGGCGCACCGGAGGATATCGAGATGCACCAGCCCTCCTTGGAGGATCTCTACCGTTACTACATGGAACGGGCCCAGGAGCTAGAGACAGAGGAGGGCACCGCGTGATGAACCCGCTATGGCACATCGCCCGCAAGGAGTTCAACGACGGCTTGCGCAACCGTTGGCTGTTGGCCTGTAGCCTGCTGTTCGCGGTGCTGGCCGTGGGAATTGCCTGGTTCGGGGCAGCGGCTTCCGGCCAGGTGGGCTTTACGTCGATCCCCGCTACCGTCGCCAGCCTGGCCAGCCTGGCCACCTTTCTGATGCCTCTGATCGCGCTGCTGCTGGCCTACGATGCCGTTGTAGGTGAGGACGAGAGCGGTACCCTGCTGTTGCTGCTGGCTTATCCATTGGGGCGCGGGCAGCTACTGCTGGGCAAGTTCGTGGGGCATGGCCTGATTCTCGCTCTTGCTACGCTGATCGGTTTCGGCGCGGCGGTGCTGGCGATGGCCCTGCTGGTCGACGAGATCCAGTTGAACCTGCTGTTGTGGGCATTTGGACGCTTCGTGGCATCTTCCACTCTGCTGGGTTGGGTATTCCTGGCGTTGGCCTACGTGCTGAGCAGCACGGTTGCCGAAAAGTCCAGCGCTGCCGGGCTGGCGCTGGGCGTATGGTTCTGGTTCGTGTTGGTGTTCGATCTCGCCCTGCTGGCGCTGCTGGTCGTGAGCGAAGGACGCTTCAGTCCGGAGCTGCTGCCTTGGCTGCTGCTGCTCAATCCCACCGATATCTATCGCCTGATCAATCTGTCCGGCTTCGAGAACGGCAGCGCCTTGGGCGTGCTGACGCTGGGCCGCGATCTGCCACTGCCTGGAGAGGGATTATGGCTATGCCTGCTGCTCTGGGTGAGCGGTCCGTTGTTGTTGGCCTACTGGACGTTTCGTCGTCGGCAGGCGTGAGATCGTAATAGGAGTTCGCCATGAATAAACTGTCTGTCGGTGGGTTGCGTATCCTGAGCCTGTTGATAGTGATGGGGCTGGCAGCCTGTAATTCTTCCCAGGAAGAACGCCAGCCGAGTGGGCCAGTGGCTTTTCATGAGGATGATGAATGCCACGTATGCGGCATGATGATCGAAAGCTTTCCGGGGCCCAAGGGGCAAGCGATAGAAGGCGAAGAGGTGCGAAAATTCTGTTCGGTTGCGGAAATGCTCGGCTGGTGGTTACAGCCGGAGCACCGGACACGCAATGTGGCCCTTTATGTTCACGATATGGGCCGCAGTGACTGGAACGCCCCCGATGATCGTTATCTCATCGATGCTACCCAGGCCTATTACGTGGTGAGCCCGCAGCTCAAGGGGGCCATGGGCGTTGTTCTGGCCTCTTTTTCCGACGCTCAGGTGGCACGGCAGCTCGCCGACGAACAGGGAGGACGTGTGCTGCGCTTCGATGACATCGATCAGGCGTTACTGATGCAAACCGTCGACAGGCCGGATCACGTCGGTCATTGACCGGATGCCACCTCCCGCCTTTTGCCACATTACCTTGCCCTGATTTAAGTCAAGGCCTACTTGGTCTCGGTCTGGTCTGATGAGATCTCTACCCGCCTACACGTATCGGGTTTGGCATACCGGGCCCGATACCGGAAGGAGACCCATGAGCAAGCACTGTCCCCGCCAGGACTGGGATCCTCGCGCCGACGCCGTACTCGACGATCAGATCGCCGCCTATGACGCGATGCGCCAGCGTTGCCCGATCGCCTTCAGCGATTATCTGCAGTGGTCCCTGTTCCGCCATGACGACGTGCAACGCGTGCTGGAGGATCATACGACGTTCAGTAATGCTGCCAGTCGCCACCTCTCCGTTCCCAATGCCATGGACCCGCCGGAGCATGCCCGTTTCCGACGTTTGATCGAGCCCTACTTCGCCCCGGGACCCATGCGCGACTTCGAGCCTCTATGTCGCGACATTGCCGTCAGGCTTGTTGGTAGTCTGACGGAGGAGGATGAGGTCGAGATCATGAGCGCGCTTGGCCAGCCGTTTGCTCTTCGGGTGCAGTGCGCCTTCATGGGCTGGCCGGATACGTTGCACGTACCGTTGCAGGCTTGGGTGGAACGCCAGCAAGCAGCGACCCTGGCGGGTGATCGTGAGTTATTGGGCACACTGGCGCTGGAATTCGACGGGGTAATTCGTGGCCTGCTGAAGGAGCGGCGTCTGGCCGGCATGCAGGCGCCGGACGATGTCACTACCCGCCTGATGAACGAGCAGGTCGACGGACGCCCGCTGACCGACGATGAAGTGGTCAGCATCATCCGCAACTGGACGGTCGGTGAACTGGGTACCATTTCGGCCTGTGTAGGCATCCTGATGCACTATCTGGCCGAGCATGACGAGGTGCAAGCTCGATTGCGACGAAATCCCGAGCTGTTGCCTGCCGCTATCGACGAGATCCTGCGCATCGATGCTCCGTTGATGTCCAACCGGCGCGTCACCACTTGTCCGGTGCAGATCGGTGGCCAACGCATCGAGGCCGGACAACGTCTGACCCTGCTATGGGGCGCGGCCAACCGTGACGAGAGGGTATTCGGCGACCCGGATGAATTCCGGCTCGACCGTGATCCGAGCCTCAACCTGCTGTACGGCGCCGGAATTCACGTCTGCCCGGGGGCGCCCTTGGCGCGCATGGAACTGCAGTTGTTCATGCAGGCGCTGCTCGACCATACCCGCCAGCTCTCTACCGTGACGGACAAGCCAGCCGTACGGGCGCACTTTCCAGCGGGTGGATATTCGCAGACTTGGGCGCGGGTGGTACGTTGACCCATCCTTGGCAAGCGAGTCGTACAGTTTTCAATGAACAAGGACCATCGCTTGTATGGTTCCCCGAAACGATGTGACCGAATTTCTATCGGGAAACATGCAACGAGGATTCGGTAGTCTCCCAGACTTTCATGTCGACGGCCGTTTCTCGCAATATGGCGAAGGCCTGCTCCAGTAGGGCGCTGCTGCGCTCGCGGGAGTAGACCAGATAGACGGAGTAACCGAACTCGGGTGAATGCGGGACACGTTCCAGCAGTCCCTGCTGCAGGAAAGGCAGCGCCACTCGGGTGCGGAAATAGCCGCTTCCTCCTTGTTCCAGCAGGTACTCCAATGCCAGCGGCCCTAGATCGATGCTCAGACTGGCTCGGGTGTGGTGGGGCAGAGCAGTGTCGTGCTGATGACGGAAGGCTTCTCCCCAGTCGACATAAATATAGGGCTCGGGGGCGCTGGGGTTACGGATCATGATCAGCTTTTCCTCGAGCAATTGCTCGACTTGAATGCCCGGCCAGTAATCGGGTTGATGGACGAGGATGGCATCCAGCGCTCCTTGTTCGAGCCTTCTGTGAAGCGTCTGACGTTCCCCGACTTCCGCACGTACCGCTAGCGAGGCATTACATGGATGCAACTGTCTCAGCCAGCCCAGCAGAAGTGGATTCCACAGACTGATTTCCCCGCCCAGCGATAGCATTTCCTCGGTTCCTTCGGGTAAGGGTAGCTCGCGGCGAGCCGCCTCCCAGGTATTGACCAGTTGGCTGGCGTGACCGGCAAAGCGCTGGCCGTTGCCGGTCAACCGAGCACCGCTCCGGTTGCGGACAAACAGCCGGCAGCCCAACTGGGCTTCCAGGTTATGGATGCGCGCCGTGACGGTGGTCTGAGTGACGTGCAGCCGCTCAGCTGCAGCGATGAAACTCCCCGTACGTACGATTTCCAAGAAGGTACGGGCCAGGTCGATATCCAAGAAGACCGCCTTATAACAAAAATAATGATATTAAATCCTAATATACTTCATTAATTTGCATAAGCACGGCTCGGTATACTTTATTCGTCGCTCGAGCAGATGAGGTTTCCGATGACGACCCGTCTGGCTCCCCTCGCCGTGCAGGACAACATGGTCGCGGCTGTGCAGCTACTCCGTACTGTCGATTTTCAGCAGGCCCAATGGCTGGACGCCGACCTGGCCGAATGTCCTCTTCGGGCCCGATGGCAGCCGCCACCAACAGGCACTGAGCGGCAATAGTGAAGCGCTGACCCCACACCATTGATCGAACAGGAGCCAAGCCATGTCCGGCTACCACTCTATTCGAAGCATGACCATATCGTACGAACGAACCGGTTGGGCATGACAGTGGTAGGCCTACCTGACGCTCTGCGGACGCCGCTGCTGAAAAGTCTGGGTTGTAGTGTGCCTATCCTGCTGGCCGGGATGGGCGGCGTCTCCCGGCACCGACTGGCGGTGGCGGTCGCCCGTGCTGGCGGTTTCGGGGTGCTGGGCCTGGTGCGTGAGCCCGTCGAGCGCATCCGCGCCGAGGTGACGGCACTCCAAGCCCAGTGGGAGGGCCGATTCGCCGTCAATCTGATCCCTGCCGCCACGGAGCGGGCTCTACTGAAGGCTCAGGTGAGCGAGTGCCTCTCGCTGGGCGTGCCTACCATGGTGCTGTTCTGGGAAGTGGACCAGCCGCTGGTGCGTCATCTCAAGGAAGAGGGGGTACAGGTCATTCATCAGATAGGCAGCCGCCATGATGCTGAGCGGGCGCTGGCTGCCGGGGCCGATGTACTGATCGTTCAGGGGCACGAGGCCGGTGGGCACGTACGCGGTACCACCGGCACCTTCACGTTGCTTTCCCAACTGGCCGCCGACAGCCCCGTACCGCTGGTTGCATCCGGCGGCGTCGGTTCGGGGCAGGCGCTAGTCGCTTCCCTGGCGCTGGGCGCTCAGGGTGTCAGCCTGGGCACCGCACTGCTGGCCACCCACGAAGCCAACGCCCACGACCATCACAAGCAGCGTGTGGTTCAGGCCGGGGCCGATGAAACCTGCTACACGACACGCTTTCGGCGCAACTGGCACGAGCCGGCGCCGGTACGCGTATTACGCAACGCGGTGCTTGAGGGCAAGTATGCCAGCGCCCATCCGGACACGATAATCGGCGAGCAGGATGGTCAGCCCGTGTACCTGTTCTCCACCGATTCACCGCTGTCGGATGCCACCGGTCAGATCGATGATATGGCACTTTATTGCGGTCAGTCCTGTAGCCAGGTGAACGCCTTGTGCAGTACCGAGGCACGAATCGGGCAGATCCTCGAAGAGGCCTGCCTGTGCTTGGGCCAACTGGGGAGTGAGTGACATGATGAACACATTGCAACCTCCTGGCGGAGTCGCTGCGATGGTCGCCGTTACCGGTGTCGCCGGAACTGCATGTGCTGGGTTGGCGCTGTGTCCTGATGCTGGTTATCGCCGTGCTGGTCACTAGCCTGGCCCGGTATCGCCATTATCTCCGGCACTGATGGTAACCAGTTAACCAGTGAAACATGGTTGTCCAACGATTCAACAAATTGCATTTTTCTCATCTCGTCAGGGATATCCATGCACACCCTGTCAGAGTGTATCCATCGACTCAGGAACTTCTATGCGCGAACTTAACGAGAAGCAACTTCAGGTCATCGAAGCCACGGCGCCTGTCGTTGCTGAACATGCCGAGACCATCGCCAGTACCTTCTACCCGCTAATGTTTGAGCGCTACCCCGAGGTACGCTCCATGTTCAACATGCGCCATCAGGAAACCGGCGCTCAGCCACGGGCGTTGGCTAGAGCGGTCGTTTCCTATGCGCTGAATCGCCACGATCCGCAGGCAATGGAAGCGCTTACGGCGCCGATCATCAACAAGCACGTTGCCATCAACCTGCAGCCCGACCAGTATCCCATTGTCGGCGAGTGCCTGATGGAAGCCATCGGACGCGTACTGGGCGATGCAGTCACGCCCGAAGTCGCCGATGCCTGGGGTGGGCTGTACTGGGAATTCGCCGATCGCCTGATCAATGCCGAGGAGTCCAGCTATCAGCGCCTGGAAAAGGAGCCGGGGGGCTGGCGCGGTGAACGGGATTTCAAGTTGGTCGACCGGGTTCAGGAGAGCAGCGAGATCGTCTCGTTCTACTTCAAGCCCAGCGACGGCCAGCCGATCTCGAGCTTCCGTCCGGGCCAGTACATCGGAATTGTCCTGGATATCGACGGTCAGCGTACCCTGCGCCAGTACAGCCTGACTTCCAAGCCGGGCGAAGATCACTATCGAATCTCGGTGAAGCGTGAAGCCGAAGGTGCCGCCAGTCGCTTCCTGCATGATCGGGTGCAGGTAGGCGATCACGTCAAGCTGTTGCCGCCCGTGGGCGAATTGATTCTCGACGACCGCGATGCACCGGTATTTCTGGTCAGCGCCGGAGTAGGGCAGACGCCCATGCTGTCACTGGTGGAGCAGGCTTTGGACGAAGGGCGCCGGGTCGTCTACCTACATGGCGCTCGTCATCACGAGGTACATGCATTCCGCGAACATATCGAGTCGCTGGTCGCACGTCATGGCGATGCCCTGACCTATCGCTTCTTCTACAGCGAGCCGACCTCCGAGGAGACGCAGCAGTACAAGGGCTTGATCGATCGCGATCTGCTTACCAAGTACCTGCCCGATGGCCAGGTTCCGAGTTGCTACTTCATTGGTCCGCTGCCGTTCATGCGCGACATGGACAAGGCGCTGGAGGCTCTCGGTGTACCCGAGGAGCATCGTCACTACGAACACTTCGGGCCGAGTGCTGCGTTGCACTGAGGAGGTATTCTCCGTTACTGGCCCCAGTTGCAGAGTCTGGGGCCACCTTGCCTCACCTTAGCCAGACATGGGCAGGTGACTAGCCATTAGCATAAGACATGTTAAGTGTTATGCGAGCAATTAACGTAACTAGCCACTTTATCAAGAATGAGTGATGCATGTGGCCGTCAAGCGCTAACTGGTAGGTTAGTCGTTTGTGCTCACATATAATGTGTTGATGCTTCTTTTTCCTCTCCTTAATGGTGAGATGATTTTAGACGTAATCCGGGAGCCCGGTACTACGTTGCAGAGTGGCTGGGTCTGAATTCGATCGATTACTGAGGCAGAATCTCACTGTAGCCATTTAGCGAATAGGATCCATGAGGCCAGAAACTATCGCTCTTCATCATGGTTACGCTCCTGATAATCAGCATGCCGTGGCCATCCCCATTCATCAAACGACTTCTTTCTCCTTCGATAGTGCGCAACACGCCGCAGATCTGTTTGATCTCAAGGAGGAGGGAAACATTTATTCGCGCATCATGAATCCAACGTGTGCCGTGCTTGAGCAGCGTGTCGCTGCCCTTGAAGGTGGCATTGCCGGGTTGGCAGTGGCATCGGGCATGGCTGCTGTCACTTATGCGATTCAGACAATTGCCGAGGTTGGAGACAATATCGTTTCCATCAGCGAACTTTATGGCGGAACCTATAACCTTTTTGCTCATACCCTGCCACGCCAGGGTATCCGGGTGCGTTTTGCCGATAAAGACGACCTGAACGGCATCGAAGCAGCGATCGACGAGCGCACCAAGGCAGTTTACTGCGAGAGCATCGGAAATCCTTCTGGCAGTATCGTAGATGTGGCAAGCCTGGCGGAGATTGCGCATCGTCATGGCGTACCTTTGATCGTCGACAACACGGTAGCAACGCCCTTTCTGTGGCGCCCGATAGAACATGGTGCAGACATCGTTATCCATTCTGCCACCAAGTATATCGGCGGACATGGCACGACCATCGGCGGCATCATTGTTGATTCAGGGAAATTTCCTTGGGCTGAACATCCTCAACGCTTCGCGCTGCTCAATGAGCCTGATGATTCCTATCATGGCATAAGCTACGTCCGTGACGTTGGAGAAGCCGCTTTTATTGCCCGGGACCGCGTCGCGTCGTACCGTTACGAAACATGGGAGCAGCGCTTTCCGCCCAGGCTGCCTGGAATCTGCTGCAAGGCTTGGAGACGCTGTCGCTGCGCATTGAGCGGATATGTGATAACGCCCCAAGGTGGCAGAATACTTGGCGGCACACCCACAGGTTACATGGGTGCAGTACGCCGCTCTAAAGGAACATAAGGATCACGCTCTGGCCAAGCGTTACCTGGGTGGACGGGCCTCCGGCATCTTGAGCTTTGGCATACAAGGCGGGCGCGAGGCCGGAGCCAGATTCTACGATGCGCTGCAGCTAATACTGCGTTTGGTGAATATCGGTGACGCCAAGACATGTTCGGCGATTCCAGCCGCAACCACGCATCGCCAACTCAGTGATGAAGAACTCGCAGCCGCCGGGGTGACTGACGATATGGTTCGCCTTTCGATCGGCATCGAACATATCGATGACTTGATTGCTGACCTCGACCAAGCGTTGGCGAGAGCTCAGGGCTGATATGTTGCTTTGCCCTGGCATGGGCCGCCACTGAAGGATATATGCCTGCAGTGACGGTATCGAGTGCTGCTCGCCGATGGCCTGAAACGTGTGACGTACATCGCAAACCCAAAGAAGCATTTAACCAGGAGGCGCAAGTGGCTAAACGTTTCAAGGTAGGGGACCACGTAAGCTGGAATTCCGAGGCCGGGCACGTCAGTGGCCGGATCATTGAGGTCCATACCCAGGATACTGAGTACAAGGGGCATAGGCGCCGAGCCAGCGAGGATGAGCCACAATACGCCATCAAGAGCGACAAGACGGATCACGTGGCCATGCACAAGGACTCGGCGTTGACAAAGATCGACGAGTAACGGCGCCTCGCGGGCAGATCATCATCGCGTTCGACCATGTTCGGGCCTATTCGGCCTCAGCGAGCGAGGTGGGGGGTAACTCATTCGATAGCGCCAATTCTGACGTGACCTTTTCGAAGAGTACGTTGTTCTCCAGATGGATATGCTGCATCTCCTCACGGAATGCGCGCAGGCCGGCATAGAGGGCGCGCCAAGTCGTGTAGGCCCCCTTGGGTGCCTGTATATCCGGCATGCCAACTTTTAAGTGGTTGATTGGCTGTGGTTATTGTTGATTGAGGTCAATTCTACCCGGCTTGGGAGCGGTAATAATGACCTGGTCACGGTAGCTTTTACCCGTTCCGCTTCCGCACTGTCTCGCCAGGGGCCCTGCCATGCTCGAAGACGTCATGCTTGCCGACCTCACCGCCGAACTACCCAGTGCAGTGCGCCTACAACGGCTGGTCAGAACCCTGCGTGAATATTTTCGCTGCGGCGCGGTGGGGCTGCTGCGTCTCGACGATGATGCGCTGTGTCCGGTAGCGGTCGACGGTCTGACGCGCGAGGCGCTGGGGCGACGCTTCGTGATCGCTCAGCATCCGCGCCTGGCAGCGATCCTCGCCCAACGCGAGACGGTGGCCTTTCCGCCCGACTCGACCCTGCCCGACCCCTACGACGGTCTGGTCGATAACCAGATCGGCGAACCCTTGCCGGTGCATGACTGCATGGGCATCAGCCTGCATGTCGAGGGCAACCTGTGGGGAGCGTTGACCCTGGATGCACTTACCCCGGGCACCTTCGATGGGCGTGCCCAGGATGACCTGCAGCGTTTCACCCTGCTGGCCGAGGCCGCCGTGCGCATGACCCGCCTGGAGCAGGACGTGCGTCGCCTGCGCCTGTCGCGAAGCGATGCTGGCCAGGACGTCACTGAACGTCAGGAGGGGGAGATCATTGGGCAGAGTTCGATCCTCCGTCGGCTACTGGACGAGCTCGAGGTGGTGGGGGATTCTGAGCTGCCGGTGCTGTTCACGGGGGAGACCGGTGTGGGCAAGGAGCTGTTCGCACGCCACCTGCACCAGCGTTCACGGCGTCGGCGACGCCCGATGATTCAGGTCAATTGCGCCGCATTGCCGGAATCGCTGGCCGAAAGCGAGTTGTTCGGCCATGTGAAGGGCGCCTTCTCGGGAGCGGGGAATGCCCGCGCCGGGCGCTTCGAAGCGGCAGACGGCGGTACGCTGTTTCTCGACGAGGTCGGCGAATTGCCGCTGGCCATCCAGGCCAAGTTGTTGCGTACCTTGCAAAATGGCGAGATCCAGCGCCTGGGTGAGGACGAACCGCGCCACGTCGATGTGCGGGTGATCGCCGCCACCAACCGTAACCTGCAAGACAGTGTGCGCGCCGGTCACTTTCGTGCCGATCTCTATCATCGACTCTCGGTCTATCCGGTGCCGATTCCGCCACTGCGTGAGCGGGGCAGCGACGTGCTGGTGCTGGCCGGGCATTTCCTCGAGCTCAACCGGGCCCGCCTGGGGGTACGCAGTCTGCGTCTGTCGCCGTCCGCCGAGGATGCGCTGAGTGGTTACGACTGGCCGGGCAACGTGCGTGAACTTGAACACGTCATCAGCCGTGCGGCAATCAAGGCGCTCAGCCAGGGCGCGCGTCGTGAGGATATCATTACCCTGGAACCTGGGCTGCTCGACCTGCCGCTGGTCACGGCCTCGGCCCCGAGTGTGACGGTAGCACCGTCCCCTGACGCCCCGGTGGAAGCGTTGCACGACAGCGTGGCGCGCAGCCAGCGACAAGCCATACACCATGCCCTCGAACGTGCCGACGGAAACTGGTCGGCGGCGGCGCGTCTGCTCGAGGTCGACTCCAGCAATCTGCACAAGCTGGCGCGCCGGTTAGGTATCAAGTAGCGGGCGAGCAGGGCGCGATGGGTATCGTTAACTACCGGCCCGCCGGGCCACCGGCACCCGTTCGAAATGCGCCGCGCGCCGCGATGCCCGCAGAGTCTGGCTGAGTATGGTGATATCTACCCTTTCAAGGTTCTATATACCCTGAGCGTGCAGGGTATTTTTCACCGTAAAGCTGCGCAAACCCCTCAAGACGGGCGCTCGAGAACTGGCACGCCACTTGCTAAATGAAAGTATCTCTCACCTCAGCGGGGATTTACTGTCATGAACCTGATCGAACAGACCGTCGGCCGCACCGCCCTGACCCTACCCGGCGCCACGCGAGTATTCCGCGACCACAACATAGACTTCTGCTGTGGCGGGCGCATCAGTCTGCGCGAGGCTGCCGAGCACGCCAATCTGGCCCCCGAGACGCTTGTGGCGGAGCTCGAGGCGCTGCCCCAGGGCATGAGCGACGCGCACGACTGGGCATCGGCCAGCAACGCCGAGCTGATCGACCATATCCTGACTCGCTACCATGACGTCCACCGCCAGCAGTTACCCGAGCTGGTGCGCATGGCGCAGCGCGTCGAGCAGGTCCACGGCGAGCGCAACACCTGTCCGACCGGCCTGGCCAGGCTGCTCATCACCCTCTACCAGGCGCTTGAGAGCCATATGCAGAAAGAGGAGCAGATTCTCTTCCCCATGCTGCGTCAAGGTGTGGGCGCCCAGGCCCAGGGGCCTATCGCCATCATGCGTCACGAGCATGACGATCATGGCGAGAGCCTGGGGCAGTTGATGGCGCTGACCGACGACATCACCCCGCCCAAGGGCGCCTGCACGACCTGGCGCGCCCTGTATGCCGGGTTACGCGAGTTCCGCGAAGACCTGATGCAGCACATCCACCTGGAGAATAACGTGCTCTTCGAACGTGTGGGCTGAGACCACGACCACAAGAACCGGCAGGCCACACCTGGCCTGCCGCAGGACGCCGTCCATCCCCCGGTACGGTCGGCGTCAAGCCCCTCCCTCTGAATGACTGGAGCTCTCATGCGCTTCTGGAAACGCAAGGCCATTGCCTCACACTCCAATCCGCCCCAGGAGGTCGCCGCCACCCTCGCCGAACGCGACCGACTGCAGGCGCGAATCGCTCAGCTCGAGGACGAGCAGCGCGTCCATCGACACCTGTTCACCAATCTCACCGGCTTCGGCGACTCCGTGGTCGCCCTGCGCGAATCCTTCACCGAACTCTCCGAATTGCTGGTGAGCAATCGCAACGTCACTGACTTCACTGCAAGCGAGTCCCTGCGCAGCCAGGACGCCCTCAACACCATGGTAGCGGAGCTTCGCGCCCTCAATCAGCGCATCGGGCTGGCCGCCGAACAGGTCACTTCGCTGCGCGACGATGCCGGTCGTATCGGCAGCTTCGTGGGGGTCATCGAGGAGATTTCGCTGCAGACCACGCTACTCGCCTTCAATGCCAGCATCGAGGCGGCACGGGCCGGTGACGCTGGTCGCGGCTTCGCCGTCGTGGCTACCGAGGTACGCGAGCTGGCTTCGCGCACCACGACTGCCACCAACGAGATCGGCGGGCTCAATGGCAGCATTCTCAGCCAGGCCGACCAGGTGGACGGGACAATGGAGGACAATGCGTGCAAGGCCGAGCGGCTGAGTAGCGAGGCGAGCCAAGTGATGACGCGCACCGAACAGCTGCTGACCCTGACCGGCGAGAGCAGCCAGGCGCTTTCCTTCTCCGCCATGCTAAGCGAGGTGGAACTCGCCAATCTGGAGGAGCTGGAGATCAAGCTCGAGGTCTACCGTATCTTCATGGGGTTGTCGAAAACCCGGGCCGAGGAACTCCCCGATGAGACCCAGTGTGCCCTGGGCCGCTGGTACTATGCCGGGACCGGTAGCCAACAATTCTATAGCGATAAGGATTTTCAGGCGCTGGAGGGACCGCATATCGAGGTACACCGCCAGGCCATCGAGGCGGTGCGTTGCTACGAAGAAGGCCACATCGACGAGGCCATGAGTGCCTTGGCGAAGATGGAATCCGCCAATCTGAATGTGATGAAGCGCCTGCGCTACATCATGCGCAAGTATCGGCCGAATACACACCAGGCCAGCCTGGGCGCGTTCGATCAGTCGACGGGTAGCCTCACCCACGCCCCGCTTCCTGCAACGACGACTCGGGTAACCGGTAATTCGAACGCAGGAATCGGCGAAGTTGCCGCGCAATACTGACAGGAGGCGCTCATGTTCATCTCCGCTCTCGAACGGCTGCAAGAAGACCACCGCGGATACGACGGTCTGTTGTGTCTCCTCGACCGTCAACTTCCCGGGGCCCGACGTGGCGACATGCCCAGCATCGTCCTGCTGCGCGATATCCTTGGCTACATGACCCGGCACGCCGAGCGTACGCACCATGCCTTCGAACAACGTCCGTATGAGTGCCCCGGTTGGGAGCCGGCCATGGGATCACTGTCCTCGGTTTACCAAGCAGGAGTCACCGCATGAAAAGCCGCGAAACTGTCCCGTCAGTCCCCGTCGCCGAATCACTCCCTATCGTCGAGTCACTGCGCTGGCCGGATGAGGATGAACGCCTCACGATCGGGTCGGTGGAAGGAGCCGGGGAGTTCTCCTGTGCCTGCCATTTCTCGGATATGGGCATGCAGGCATCCCTGGCCAGGGAACTCTACTCGTTGGTTTTGAAGTAGTGCGTTGGTTTTGAAATAGTGCGGCCGCTCGCTCCATGACAAGGCATCGTGACGTAGCCAGGCGCAACAGGCTGCCTGCCCATGTGCTGTTCTTTCCTGCCGCAAGCCTGTATGCGGCTCTGCTGGTCCCGCTCTCGCTCTGGGCAATGTTCCATCGTCCTGATCTGCTGCCCAGTCTGAACAGTGGTCTGGGGCATGCCCGGGAGTTGCTTTTCGGGTTTGCCCTGGCCGTAGTGGCGGGATACCTGCTGGGGCCCATGCCTCCATACCGTCTGGCTGCGCTCTTTCTCCTGTGGCTGGGAGCCAGGGTGAGCTACCTGCTGATACCTTCTAGCCTGTTGCCCTCCCTGCTGGGCGCGGCTTTCGCCGTGATGCTGGGCGCTCTTCTGCTGCCTCGTTTTCGCACCGCCAGAAAATGGCGCAACCGTCTGCTGGCTCCGTTGTTGCTGCTGATCTGCTTGCTGGCGGTGATGGCATTCGGGCTGGCGTACACAAAAACGCTGACAGGCCTGCGCTATGCCGTCGTGCACCAGGCCGTACTGCTGCTGGCACTGCTCATGCTGTTCATGGGCGGGCGTGTGGTTGCACCGGCAATGGCCGGATACCGGTTACGCCGGGGCGAGGCTGTCGGGGCCCGGGTTCAGCCACGTATCGAGGGGCTGATCATGACCGGCATGCTGTTCAGCGTGCTGCTGTCGGTCTGGCCGTCCGGACGGCCATGGGCGGGCTGGGCCCTGGCCGGAACCGGTCTGCTGGCACTGGTGCGCCTGCTTCGCTGGCAGCTGTGGCGCTGCGCCCGTCGGCCGGATCTGCTCTGTCTGGGGATCGGCTATGGCTGGCTGGCGGCGGGCCTGCTGAGTAATGGGACTGCTCAAGGAGTGGGGCAGGCGACGCCGGCATTGCTGCATATCATCACCCTAGGCGCATTGGGCACCCTGACGGGTGTCGTCATGCTGCGTACCGCCATCCTGCAAGCCGCGCCCCGGACCGAAGCCGATCTTGGCCGGGAGCGGATCATCGTTGCCTTCACGCTGCTGATCGGCATGGCAACCCTGCTGCGTCTCGCAGCGCCGCTGGTCCCGGGGCTGTATCTGCCGCTGCTGTGGGCGGCGGCGCTGGCCTGGAGCCTGGCCTGGCTTCTGGCCGTGTGGAGACTGTGGCTGGCGGTCGGCATGACACTGCAACGCCGCTCCATGCGCCGGGCCGAAGCGTAACCGGAACTGGACCTGTCGGTGGCAACGAGCGATGCCTGGCTGGGTCTCATGCCGTTGGCCGACAGAAGGCGACGGCACCGACAAGGCTCCCCGCCGTATCCCTGATGAGGGAGAAGCACACCTCTGCATAACATGGCTGCCCCGCTGCGGTTAGGGCGCGGGTGCGTACGAATTGCCCGCCCAGCCGGGTGCTGCCCGTGGACAGGGCCTGCTCGAATCCGCGCCAATGAGCAGCGCGCAACTTTTCGGGAATGATCAGATCGAGGCTCTGTCCATGCGCATGTTCTGCGGTAAAGCCGAAAAGGTCGGTCGCAGCGCTATTCCAGTAGCGAATCAGGCCCTGGCGGTCGGCATAGATAGTGGCAAGCGGGTTCTCTTCCAGAATAGCTTCGAGAATGTGCTGTTGTAGAGCCATCTGACACCTTTGGTAAGAGGAGGAGCGGTCGTCGGGATACCGTGAGTAAAGGCATGGTCCGCATCTCGGTTGACATCGAGCGAATTGATGATCAGAAGCTGATCTCGACCAGTCACTGCAGAAACCCGGGGCTGACATTTCAGCAAGGGCTCTAACGGGTTTGTGATACAGGAATCTCCTGGAAAACTGCCGCAGATCTCTATAAGATATATATGTAATGCATCTTATAGGAGAGATGCCATGACCTTTGTCGTGACCGAAAACTGTATCAAGTGTAAATATACGGATTGCGTAGAGGTATGTCCTGTCGACTGCTTCTATGAAGGCGAAAATTTTCTTGTCATTCATCCTGATGAATGCATCGATTGTGCTCTTTGCGAACCTGAATGTCCTGCCGAGGCTATCTTCCCCGAAGATGAACTGCCCGATTCGCAGCGCCATTTCCTTGAACTCAACGCCGAGCTGGCGGAAAAATGGCCGTCAATTACTGAAGCGAAAGCGCCTCTCGATGAAGCGGAAAAATGGGATGGTGTCGCCGGTAAGCTGGATTACCTGAACAAGGAGTAGATTGGCCTAAACGCTCTGTCTGAAAATTGTCTGCGCTCGTCCATACGGCATTAAAAATTGGCTCGGGCGCGAGTCCGATCAAACGACTCATTTACATCTCGTGAACTGGTACGCCAGCCCGGTCCATTTTTTCGCCAATTTTTGCCTTGTCTGGCCATCTCTCGTCGATTTTTCAGACAGAGCTTAGATCCCTGTCGCGCCGGCTCGGAGCGAAGGACCGAGCCGGACTCGTTGGCTTTCGAGATCGCGGGCCTATCCTCATGGGTCAGAAAATGAGGAGCATGATCGTGACGAGCACGCACACGATCGCGACGACGGCCCAGATCGTTGGCCAGGCCTTACCTTCGTCCTTCTGAACGGATACCGTCTTCATCGGGTCGGTACCACGTTGATCCGGTCCATACAGCTCATCGTGCCGCTTCTTGAGCGCGGGATTCAGCGGCACGTCATTCGTCGTCTCATCGGAAGATTTGTCGGGCGGTGTGGTGTTCATCGGTCACCTCTTGTTTCTCGCGCTAGGGAGGGCTGCTCGCGCAGCCTCCGATCGGTCAGCTGCCAGCGCACCATGAGGGCCAGGCAGGTGGCTCCCGGGTCGGAGCTGTTGCTGATTCTGCTCGTCAGCTGGGCCCAGGCATGCGGGTCGGCGAAGCGGCTGAAGTCGGCAATGGCGGCACGCGCCAGGCCCGCCAGCGACGTGCCGGCGCGCCTGGCAGCCAGTCCGGCCTCTTCCGCGAGCTCGGGATCGGTGGCCTCGATCCATGCCTGGAAGCCGGTAGTGGAGCGCTTCGCGTCGCCCAGAAGATCACCCAGTGTCGGTGTCGGCATCAGTGATCTCCCATGGATGACGATGGCTCGATCATCACGCCCTCTATCGCCGCCGAGTCCGCAAGCTCGGCAGCATAACGCGTGGCTGAAACTGCCCAGGCGCGGGCCTCGAGCATATCCGCAATCCTGTCCTTGGCCATATCGAAGGGTAGCGTATTGCCATTGAGCCTGCGTTGCAGGCGTAGCACATGCCAACCATGCTGGGAGCGGACTGGCTCCCGCCCGGTAGTGCCTTCAGCCAGCGCCTCCAATGCCTCTTGCACGACTGCGACCAGTTCACCGCGGCGCACCTGTCCAAGCGATCCTTCCTGGTGGGCCGTAGGACAAGCGGAGAACTTGCGTGCCGCTGCGGCAAATGCCCGGGAGTCGTCGCCTACCTGGGTGGCAATGGTCCGGGCCCTGGCTTCGGCACTCGCCCAGGCGTCCGCATCGTCTGCATTCGGCTCGATCAGGATATGCGACGCTTCGAACAGATCGGGCGTGCGAAAGCGATGAATGTGTCCCTCGTAGTAGCGCCGGCACTCTGCCTCGCTGGCACTAGCCGGTTCGATTTGCCGCTCCAGCAGGGCCCGGATGAGCGCGTCCTCCTCGGTCTCGCAGCGCCCCGCTTCATCGACTTCGGGAGCGGCACATATTCCCTGACGGCGAGCCTCCTGAAGCAGCAGCTCGCGCAGCGCCAGGGCGCGTGCAGCTTCCTGCCAGGCCTGTTCGCCATCGTTGGCCGGGTGGTGCTGAATCTCCTGGGCGATGGCTTCCGCTTCGATCTCCACGCCGTTGACGCTGATCGTCCCGAAGCTGGGGGGTGCCAACCTGATCCGGGGATCGGACTCCATGGCCCCGCCGCCGCATCCGCCGCTTTCGCAGGCGCTGGGCATGACGGGTTCCGGTCGAGCAGGCCTACCTACATCCGTCGCAATAATTTGTTCGTCCATCGGTCGGTGCACTCCACTGCTTATTGGGCGCTCTCGCTATGAGCGCGTGGCGTTGCATTACCTCCGGCGCCTGGCGTGAGCCCCGTGACGCCTGGAACGGGTGTCGTGGTGCCACGCTTCGCGCGTGATCGAACGATCTGATAGCCCGGCCGGAGCAGATACCAGACGGGAGCGCTCCAGATATGCACCAGCCGTGTGAAGGGGGTGATCAGAAACAGTGTCAGTCCCAGCACGATATGGAGCTTGTAGACGAGGTAGGTATCGGCGATCAGGTAGGAGGCGCCCGGGTCGAGCGTCAGTATTCCCTGTGCCCAGCCCATGAAACGCACCATCTCCTCGCCACTAAGATGGTCCATGGTCCAGAGGGTCGTGGAAAGTCCCAGGAACAACTGAAGCCACAGCAACACCAGCACCAGGATGTCGCCGATGGAGGAGCTACGGCGAATGCGCGGGTCGGACAAGCGCCGATAGAGCAGCAGACTGCAGCCAACGAATCCTGCAATTCCCGCCAGCCCACCCACGATGAGCGCTGTCAGTTGCTTGAAGCTATGGCTGATACCGAAGAACTCGAACAGCCGGATCGGTGTCAGCAGGCCAACGAAATGGCCGACGAACAGAACGATCACGCCCAGGTGGAACAGATTGGAGCCGACCATCAACTGCTTGCGCCGCAGGAACTGGGAGGACTGGGAGCGCCAGGTGTACTGGCCCTTGTCGAAGCGCAGAATGCTGCCCAGGATCAGTACCGTAATGACGAGATAGGGATACCAGCCAAACATCAGGTAGTTGGTGAGGTCGTTCATCATGTCCTCCTTTAGTGTCTGCCCGTCGAGGCTGGCATCTCGCTGGCCGAACGGATCCTATCGATCACCCACGTCGTATCATCGCTACGATTTCTGGGCAGGGGCGCGGTGAAATCGACCGGCGCTTCCTCCCACTCCTCATCGATGGGCTTCTCCGTATGGGCCCCGGTACGTTCTTGCAATTCGGCTATCGCATCGGGATCGGGACGGGCATCGGCAAGCGCGACCAGAACCTGAAGGATTGCGGCATATGGCGACTCCCGTTCCGACAGTCTCTCCGCCAGTACGGCCAGGACATGCACCGGCTCGCCTAGCCAGTCTTGCGCTTCCTGGGGCGGCAGGCATGACAGGAATTCGAGAAACAGGGGCAGGAAGTCGGGCAGCTCGGTGGGCTCCATGATGAAGCCACGATCGATGTATTGCTGGCCCAGATCGATCATCGCCTGGCCACGCTCACGGCTCTCGCCATGGACATGCTCGAAGAGATGCAGCGAGAGCGAGCGTGAATGATCGAAAAGCTCGCTGTAGTCGATCTGCAGGTCGATCAGATCCTTCTTCTCGAACGCTTGCAGAAGCGGCTCCAGGGAGTCCTGCAACTGGGAGGGAATCGCCGCCTCCGAACGCAGGCCGGTGCGAACCTCACCGATATGCTCCTTGAGCTCGGCAGACGGATAGCCGAGCAGCGCCGATAGCGCACGCAGTGTCGTTCTCATGTGGGGACGTCCGTATGGGGTTTGCGAGCGGCCCGCATGGGGCCACCGAACAGGTTGGTCTGCGTTCTGCCGTTGTTGACCTCACCGAAGCCGAAGCCTGAGGAGCCTCGGAGATGGTAGGCGTCCTCGTTCGTCTCACGATGCGAGGTGGGAATGACGTAACGATCCTCGTAGGCTGCCAGCGCCATGTATCGGTACATTTGCTCGATGATGGCACCGGTCAGCCCGACACGCTCCGCAATGCTCTCGTCGATACGCCCATCGACGGTCTTGGCCCGCATGTAGGCCCGCATGGCCAGCATCCGCTCCAGCGCAGCGGCAATGGGCTCTTCATCGCCGGCGGTGAGCAGGTTGGCCAGATAGCGCATGGGAATGCGCAACGAACGTACGTCCGGCATGCCGTGGTTGACGGACATCCTGCCGGCTTCCGCCGCCGACTGGATGGGCGACAGGGGCGGTACGTACCAGACCATGGGCAGCGTGCGGTATTCGGGATGCAGCGGGAAGGCCACTTTCCATTGCACGGCCATCTTGTAGACCGGCGAGTGGGTTGCCGCTTCCACCCAGGTCTCGGGCACGCCGTCACGCCTTGCCTGCGCCTGGACGGCGGGATCGTCGGGGTCGAGGAAGACGTCAAGCTGGGCAGGGTAGAGGTCCTTGGGGTTTTCCACCGATGCCGCTGCCTCGATGCGATCGGCGTCATAGAGCATCACGCCGAGATAGCGAATGCGCCCGACGCAGGTTTCGGAGCATACAGTGGGCTGTCCCACCTCGATACGCGGAAAGCAGAAGATGCATTTCTCGGATTTGCCGCTCGACCAGTTGTAGTAGATTTTCTTGTAGGGGCAGCCCGAGACGCACATGCGCCAGCCGCGGCACTTGTCCTGATCGATCAGGACGATGCCATCCTCCTCGCGCTTGTAGATGGCGCCGGAGGGACAGGAAGCCAGACAGGAGGGGTTGAGGCAGTGTTCGCAGAGCCGGGGCAGGTACATGAGGAAGGTCTGCTCGAACTGGCCGTAGATCTCCTTCTCCACCCCGTCGAAGTTGTAATCGCGGGAGCGTCTGGCGAACTCACCGCCCAGATCGTCTTCCCAGTTGCCGCTCCACTCGACCTTTTTCAGCAACTCACCGGTCACCAGCGAACGCGGTTTTGCCGACGGCTGCGCTTCCAGTTCGGGTGCCTTCTGCAGCCACTCGTATTCAAACGTATAGGGCTCATAGAAGTCGTCGATCTCGGGAAGGTCGGGGTTGGCGAAGATCTTCGAGAGCAGACGCCATTTGGAGCCGCCACGCGGCTGGATCTTGCCGTTTTTCTTGCGGACCCAGCCACCTTTCCAGCGATTCTGGTTCTCCCAGTCCTTGGGATAACCGACCCCCGGCTTGGATTCGACATTGTTGAACCAGGCGTACTCGACACCTTCACGGTTGGTCCAGACATTCTTGCAGGTAACGGAGCACGTGTGGCACCCGATACATTTGTCCAGATTCAGCACCATCACGATCTGCGCGCGTACCTTCATAGCGCCTCCGTCTTCGTATCGTCAGCCTGATCGCCGGCCGTGGCGGTCGTGCTGGTAGCAGTATCGTCCGCGGCTCTATCGAACCAGTTGGCTTCGTTCATCTTGCGGATGATGACGAACTGGTCGCGGTTGGCGCCGACCGTGCCGTAGTAGTTGAAGCTGTAGGCGAGTTGGACGTAGCCCCCGATCATGTGGGTGGGCTTCATGTTGACGCGCGTGACGGAATTGTGGATGCCACCGCGCTGCCCGGTGATCTCGGAGCCGATGGTGTTCACCATCTTCTCCTGCGCGTGATACATGATGGCCGAACCGGGCATGACCCGCTGAGAGACGATGGCGCGGGCGGTGAGTGCGCCGTTGATGTTGAAGGCCTCGATCCAGTCATTGTCCTCGATGTCGGCTGCCTTGGCGTCCTCTTCGCTGATCCACACCGTCGGCCCGCCGCGGCTGAGGCTGAGCATGATGAGGTTCTCGGTGTAGGTCGAGTGAATGCCCCATTTCTGATGGGGCGTCAGGATATTGAGCTGAATCTCCGGGTTGCCGTTGGGCAGCTTGTTGAGTACCTGCTTGACCGAGCGCGTATCGATCGGCGGGCGCCAGGTCACGAAGCCCTCGCCGAAGGCCCGCATCCAATCGTGGTCCTGGTAGAGCTGCTGGCGGCCGGTCAGGGTGCGCCAGGGAATCAGTTCGTGGACGTTGGTGTAGTTCGAGGTATAAGAGACATGCTCGCTCTCGATACCCGACCAGGTCGGTGAGGTGATGATCTTGCGCGGCTGGGAGACGATGTCGCGGAAGCGAATCTTCTCCTCTTCCTTGCCCTCGGCCAGGTGATGGTGGTCGCGCCCGGTCTGCCTGGATTGCGACGCCCACGCCCGGATGGCCACCTCGCCGTTAGTCTCCGGCGCCAGCGTCAGGATGGTCTCGCAGGCGTCGATATCGGTATCGATCCTGGGCCGGCCGGCACTGGGACCGTCCGGGACCACGCCATTCAGCGCTTTCAGCAGCTCGATCTCGGGCGTGACGCTCCAGTTGAGTCCCCGCGAGCCGTTGCCATTCGTTTCCTGTCCCGGTCCCAGCGAGGTGAAGCGGGCGAAGGTCGCCGGGTAGTCGCGCTCGACCAGGGTGACGTTGGGCATGGTCTTGCCGGGCATGGGCTCGCACTCGCCCCTGCTCCAGTCGCGTGGTGCGTAAGGCTGGGCGAGTTCGGAGGGCGAGTCGTGCGTCGTTGGCGTCAGCACCAGGTCGTGCTCGACACCGAGCTCCTCGGCGGCCACCTCGGAGAATTTCCTGGCGATGCCGCGGAAGATGTTCCAGTCGCTCTTGGCCTCCCACACGGGGTCCACCGCCGCGGTTAGCGGGTGAATGAAGGGATGCATGTCGGTGGTGTTGAGATCGTGCTTCTCGTACCAGGTCGCGGTGGGCAGCACGATGTCGGCATACAGCGCCGTGGTGGACATGCGGAAGTCGATGGTCACCATCAGGTCGAGCTTGCCGGCCGGCGCCTCCTCGTGCCAGACCACCTCCTCGGGACGCTCGTAGCCGTTGCGCACATCATCGGTGCCGACCACACCATGGCGCGCGCCGAGGAGATGCTTGAGGAAGTACTCATGGCCCTTGCCGCTCGCCCCCAGCACGTTGGAGCGCCAGAAGAACATGTTGCGTGGCCAGTTCCTGGGGTTGTCCGGGTCATGGCAGGCAAGCTTCAGATCGCCGGACTTGAGCGCCTCGGGAACGGCCTCGAGCGGGTCGGCGCCGCGCTCGGCGAGCTGGCGGCCGATCTCGATGGGATTGCTCTGCAACTGCGGTGCGCTGGGCAGCCAGCCCATGCGCTCGGCACGCACGTTGTAGTCGATCATCGCCCCCGACCAGTGGCCGGGAGGCGCCGTCGGCGACAGGATGTCGGAAATCTTCAGCGACTCGTAGCGCCACTGGTCGGTGTGGGCGTAGAAGAAGCTGGTACTGTTCATGTGGCGCGTCGGCCGTAGCCAGTCGCTGGCAAAAGCCAGCGGCTGCCAGCCGGTCTGCGGACGCAGCTTCTCCTGGCCGACGTAGTGCGCCCAGCCGCCGCCGCTCTGGCCAACGCAGCCGCACATGGTGAGCAGCGCGATGATGCCGCGGTAACTCATGTCCATGTGGTACCAGTGATTGAGACCCGCGCCGACGATGACCATCGAGCGGCCGTGGGTCTTCTCGGCATTGCTGGCGAATTCGCGCGCCACCTGGATGATCGCATCGCGCGGCACGCCGCAGACCTTCTCGGCCCATGCCGGTGTGAACGGAATGTTGTCATCGAAGCTGGCGGCGACATTGTCGCCACCGAGGCCGCGATCGACGCCGTAGTTGGCCAGGAACAGATCGTAGGTGGAGGCGACGTAGGTCTTGCCGTCCACCAGCTCTAGTGCCTTCACCGGCACGTTGCGCATCAGAATCTCGTCATGCTCGGTGGCGACGAAGGTCTTCGGCGCCACCGTGCCGAAATAGGGGAAGGCGACGGCAGCGACGCCGTCGCTCTTCTCTGCCAGGCTGAGTCCGAGGCGCACATCGCGGCCCTGGCTGTCCCTTTCCTCCAGGTTCCACTTGCCTTCCTCGCCCCAGCGGTAGCCGGCGCTGCCCAGCGGACAGACGACATTGCCGCTGCGTTCGTCGATGGCGACCGGCTTCCAGTCGGGATTGTTGGTCTCGCCGAGTGCGCCTTCGAAGTCGGCGGCACGTACCAGGCGGTCAGGTACCAGCCGGCCGTCGCGTTCGACCAGCTTCACCAGGAAGGGCATATCGGTAAAGCGCCGGGCGTAATCGTCGAAGTAGGGGACCTGGCGGTCGACATGAAACTCGCGCAGCACCACATGACCCAGCGCCAGAGCGAGCGCGGCGTCGGTCCCCTGCTTGGGGTGCAGCCACATATCGCCAAACTTGGAAGCTTCGGAGTAGTCCGGCGACACCACCACGCTCTTGGTACCCTTGTAGCGCACTTCCGTGTAGAAATGTGCGTCCGGCGAGCGGGTCTGCGGAACATTGGAGCCCCACACCAGCAGAAATCCGGAGTTGTACCAGTCCGCCGACTCCGGCACGTCGGTCTGCTCACCCCAGGTCTGCGGCGAGGATGGCGGCAGGTCGCAGTACCAGTCGTAAAAGCTCAGGACGGTGCCACCGATCAGGCTCAGGTAGCGGGTGCCGGAAGCGTAGGAGACCATGGACATGGCCGGGATCGGCGAAAAGCCGGCGATACGGTCGGGGCCGTACTCCTTGATGGTGTAGGCGTTGGCGGCGGCGATGAGCTCGTTGACTTCGTTCCAGTCGGCACGGATCAGACCGCCACGCCCGCGGCGTGTCACCCAACTCGCACGCGTTTCGGGAGTCTGCACCAGATGGCGCCAGGCCGCTATCGGCGTCATCGTCTCACGCGCCTCGCGCCAGGCGCGCAGCAGGCGAGCGCGAACGAGGGGATACTTGACGCGTGTTCCCGAGTAGAGATACCAGCTGTAGCTGGCGCCGCGAGGACAGCCGCGCGGCTCGTGATTGGGCAGGTCGGGACGGGTGCGTGGGTAGTCGGTCTGCTGTGTCTCCCAGGTGACGATGCCGCCCTTGACATAGATCTTCCAGGAGCAGGAACCGGTACAGTTCACGCCATGCGTCGAGCGTACGATCTTGTCCGATGCCCAGCGCTTGCGGTAGGCATCCTCCCACTCGCGGGATTCATCGGTGGTGATCCCGTGCCCCTCTGAGAATTTATCCTGGCGACGGCGAAAATAAGTGAGGCGGTCAAGAAAGTGGCTCATTGATCCATCCTGAGTTCTATGCTTATCGGCGTGCTTTACTTGTTCAGGCTGGTTCTCTCTCGAAATTAAGTCAAAGTTAAGTTGATTGTTTTTCAACTAATTAATTGATCGAGGTCAATGCATTCGCATACTCTATATATTGTTGTTATATGTTATTTTATATGTAAAGAATATTTAATTTTCTTGTAACTTTTACGGTTTCCTTTGAACCCGGGAAGCCGGTAATGTTTATTGCCACGCGGATGTGGCTATGCCAGACGGAAAAGGGGTACAACTCATACCCATGATGGGCAGCTGATTATACCCACAATGGACGGCTGAACCCGCCCCATTGGGTCACGTGTCGGGGATGGCGGCTGGGCCATAATGGGCTCTGGCTCGGAGTTCATGATCGACCGAAGAAGCGCGAGGAATGTGCCGACAATCGGAATAAGGACAGTGGGTCAATTATATATTCGACTGAAATAATGGGAAAAGATTAATCATGGATCGAATTGCACTTCTGGTGGATACCGCCGCCGCCAACCTCTTTCCAGGCTATTTCGCCTTAGTGATGGCGACTGGAGCGGTCTCGGTCGCTTCGCATCTGCTGGGGCTCGCTTGGATAGCACTGCCCTTGTTGTATGTGAACTGCCTTGCATACGCTATCTTGATTTTTCTCACGTTGCTTCGTGCCATGCGCCATTCCGGCCGGCTCGTTCAGGATATGCATACCCATTCAAAAGGGCCGGGCTTTTTCACCCTTGTGGCAGGGACGTGCATTCTTGGCTCTCAGATGCAACTGGTCGCTCATGCCCCGTTTGCTGCACGTCTGCTAGGGGTTATAGGTATTGGACTATGGTGGCTTATCATGTACTGGTTCTTTGTTGCCGTTACCGTGCGTACTGAGAAGCCCACCCTACGTAAGGGAATCAATGGTGCCTGGCTGCTTGCTTCCGTCGGCACGCAGTCTATCGCGGTGCTTACGGTACTTGTGGATTGGCCGCAAGCTGCAACAGTTCCTGCCCTGTTTTTCGCCATCTGCATGTTTCTGATTGGTTGCATGTTATATCTCGCCATTATCCCCTTGATTTTCTATCGTCTGACTTTTGTACCAGTAGATGGGGCATCGCTCACGCCACCCTATTGGATCAATATGGGCGCCATGGCCATCGCTACACTGGCGGGGTCGAGTATTACTCTGGTGCTAGAGGAAAGTGTCGTGCTCCAGAGTTTACTTCCTTTCATAAAAGGAATGACGGTTTTCATGTGGGCGGCAGCGACTTGGTGGATTCCGCTCCTTGTCGGATTGACACTTTGGCGCCATCTGATTGCGAGGCAACCCTTACGCTATAATCCGCAGTATTGGGGGATGGTATTTCCCCTCGGTATGTACACGACCTGCACGATACGTCTTTCCGATGCGCTGGATCTGTCATTTCTGCTTATCATTCCTCGTGTCACTCTCTGGGTTGCCTTATTCGCCTGGCTCATGGTGGCCGGAGCGATGTTGTTGTCGCTGGTTTACGGGCAAAGACAGAATCCATCCGCTCCCGTGTAGCGTTGCCAATGGCGCGGCAGCAAGCCTGCCAGACCCTTGTGTTTTCAGCCTGCATTACGGTGCGGACGGTACTGATTGCGAGCCTATTTTCCAGGCAGAGCGAGAGGGTCATTAACGAGAGGATCATTAATAAACCGAACAGCTCGCATATCTCCTGTATAGGCGACATTGATGCGTATCCAGGGAGTGTCAGTGCCTTGAGGCAGGAAGATGTGACCCGGCGACAGGCTGATGCCGATGCGTTCCGCACGCTCGACAAGCAGAGTTGATGATTCGATTGTCGGATGACGCACCCAAATGAACATGCCCCCATCCGGCTCGTCAAAGACCTCCCAGCCTGCATTCTTGAACAGACCCAGGGCCGTCGCCATCTGCCCCGATAGCTTGATTCTGAGCCGCTCTGCCAACTTTCGATAGGCACCGTTCTGGAGCAGAGCGGTCACTACATGCTCGGCAAAGCGCGAGGTGGAGATGCTGGTGAGCATCTTCAAGTCGACCAAGGGGCCGAGCAGCTCCGGCGCGGCGGCAATGAACCCCACACGCAGCGAGCTGGACAAGCTCTTCGAGAAGCTGCTGAGGTAAATGACCCGGTGCAGTCCGTCGAGTGATGCCAGTCGAAGAGCAGGGGCATGTTGAAAGTCGGCATAGATGTCGTCTTCGACAATACGGAAATCATGCTTCTCTGCGAGCTGCAGGATGCGGTGGGCCACGGTCGGTGTGAGTGTCGTCCCGGTCGGATTCTGGAATACGCTGTTGATGAAAAACAGCTTGGGCTTGTGCGTTTCCAGCAGCTCTGCCATGCGCTCGGTATCGGGCCCTCCAGCCAGGCGCGGCACGCCGAGCATCTTCACCTGCTGCAGTTGAAGCAGGCCGAACAGGTTGTAGTAGCCTGGTGATTCCACGAACACCGTATCGCCAGGCTTGAGCATGTGCCGGACAATCAGATCAAGTGCATGGCTGCCGCCACCGGTGAGAAGGATCCGCTCGGCATCGGCTTCAATGCCGAGCAGCCGAGTCCGCTCCTGGAGCAAGGCACGCAGTTCTGGCGATCCCATCGGGGTGCTGTAATCGAACAGCCCCGAGCGGCTCTGCCGGGTTACCTGACGGATCGCATGGGAGAGATCCTCCCCGTCGTGCCAATGGTTCGGCAGCCATCCGCATCCTAGCTTCAGGCTTTTCTCGTTGGCTTGAAACAGATGCCACATCTCTCCGGTGAGGTTCTCGAGGCTGGCTGATGCTGCGGATTTCTTGGCAAGCACCCTGGTCGCGCTTCCTGCCACATAAAAGCCCGAGCCTGGTTTCGAGCGAACCAGCCCCTGTGCCACCAGCCGCTCATAGGCCTCGATCGTCACGTTGCGGCTGATCCCGAGATCGCGAGAGAGGTGACGAATCGAGGGGAGGCGACGACCGCCCCCGGCCCCGTTCTTCACGATCCAGTCGCGAAGGCCCTCCGTTACCTGCTGTACCAACGGGGTGGGCGAGCCCGGGTCGACATTCAGCTTCACTGCGTATCACTCCTGCCTGCCACCGTTCCGGAAAATCCTGGAACAGTGCCTGAGTTATCGGTGGTAAGCGTTCCTTTTTACCATGCCGCTCGGGTGCGATGGTGAGCTGATTCACAACCTCGTGGTGCCCTCATGAACAAAATGAACATTCTTCGGCTCGCCTTTGCGTTATGTATGGTCACGACCGCCGTCAACTTGCAGGCCCCGCTTTATGCAGGTCTGGCAGCGGCGAACGGGCTAGGAGTGGGAGCCAGTACTCTGGCATTCGCCGGTTACGTGTTGGGAGTTCTGCCGGTGCTACTTGCGCTGAGTGGGCTCCCCGACTGGATGGGGCGACGCCCGCTGGTGATCGCCGCCTTGTGCCTGGCCCTGGCCGCCACGTCGCTGACGCTCCTGTTTCCCGGGCTCGTGACGTTGGGGGTGGCCCGCTTCATGTTGGGGATCGGCACGGCACTCACTTCGGCGGTGGCGCCGGCTTACATGCTTGAGCTTTACCAAGGGAAGGATATGCGGATACCCGCTACCTGGGTAGCAGCCAGTACATCGTTGGGCTTCGGTCTGGGGGCTGCAGTCACCAGTCTTTTCGTCCTTCGATCACCCAGCCTGACCCCTCCGAGCCTATGGATCTATCTTGGAGCGGGGGGGCTGGCATTGCTTCTGGTTATCGGGTTGCAGGATACCGCGCCGCGTCAGAAAGACGCCGCCATGCTCCGCCTGCCGGCCTATCCTCCGGGGTCCGTTCCCTATGGGCTGGCCATCCTGCTGGCCTGGGCCACGGTCGGCGTAGTCATTGCCATTCTGCCCTCGGCCCTTGCCCTTCATGGGCTGTCTGCGTGGTCCGGCTTTGCCACGTTTGGTATCTGCAGCTGTGGGTTACTGTTTCAACCCTGGGCGCGCAGGCTTTCACCCCAGGTCTCCACGCAACTGGGCCTGGTCATTCTCCCCCTGGCCTATGCGATGATCGCCTGGGGCGCGTTGTATGGCAGCCTAAGCGCAGTGCTGGCGGGCGCCTTGGCTGCTAGCAGTGCTTGCTATGGTTTCGTGTACCTGGGCGGGCTCAGTGGGGTAATCGAGGTAGCCGGAGCAGACAAGGCCCGAGCGAGCGCCGGCTTTTTTCTCATGGCGTATCTCGGCTTCAGCTTGCCCGTGATCGTCATTGGTCTGTTGATCGATGCGCTTGGTCACGACGTTGCATTGGCCTGGTTCGGCGCTGCTCTGACCCTCGGATCCGTTGGCGTCGGGATGGGCTTTCGGTACGGCAGATGGCGGTCAATGAGCCCCACGAAAGGGTCATGAAGGCTTATGTTACCCGTGCATGGACCGCCTATGCGCTACAGCCTGTCAGCGCACAGGAGGCAAGCATGGTGTGCAGCGCGCGATTAAACCCTAACGATTTGAGGCTATCAGGGAGCCGCCAGCAAGCATGAATAGGCTGCCGGTGGCTCGGTTAAACAGCTTGGCTCTACCCGGGCTCTTGAACCAGCGGCTAATACCCGATCCGAGTCCCGCATAGGTCGACATCAAGGTGATATCGATGACAAGCCACGTCGTCGCCAGAATGACAAACTGCAGCAACTGCGGTTCACTTATATCGATGAAGTTGGGGAAGAGAGCAGCGAAGAACAAGAGATCCTTGGGATTACTGATCCCCACCATGAAGCCGCGACGGAAAAGCCTGCCAGTAGAAGCCATGCCATTGTCTGCTTCTGCGCCGGTCTGTGGCGCTACAACAGCCGTTTCCAGCCAGGCTTTCCCTCCCAGGTAAATCAGATAGGCTCCTCCAAGCATCTTCAGCACGTAGAATGCCGTCTCTGAAGCGGCAAGGATCGCCCCAAGTCCCAGCGATGAAATCATCATGAGAACCAGCGAGGCCGAAGCGCCCCCGAGGACGGTGGCCGTCGCGCGTTGTCTGCCGAACTTGAGCCCATGACTGGTGCATAGCAATGCCACCGGGCCCGGAAAAATGATCAACGCAAAAATGACGCCAACGTAGGTCAGCCAAGTCAATCCATCCAAGGGTAGCTCCTTGATGTTATGATTTTCAGTGCGCCCCACCATGGCAGCTCGTGCGCAAGGGGGCATTTATATGGTTGGACTGCTTCTTCAATTGCCTGATGAATTTCAGCGCAGGCCAGAAAAGGCATTCTCACTGTGAGAAACACTATCCTGCTGAAAGAAGTCGATCATTCTTGCTCCGATTTCTTCGGGCTGCTCTTCAGGCATGTAGTGGCCACAATTGCGTACAATGCCGCCCTCGATCCGGTTCGCTAGTGGCTTCATTGCCTCTAGAATATTCGGTGACATGCCTGCGTCTCCGCCTAGAGCGAGTATCGGCGTCTCTATTTTTTCATTCGATAGATGTCTGTTTTGTTCAATGTCCTCAAAAACAGCCCGGTAATAGGCCAGTGCTCCTCTTAAGTTCCCTGGCTGTTTATAAACGCGCTCATATTCATCGATATCAGCCTGCGAGAACGTACCTGCGGGATTAAAGGTCTTGTTTTGCAGAAACCATTCTATATAGCTTCTCTCACGACCGGATATCAATATTTCGGGGAGGTCCGCTATAGGATGAAAGAAGAAATGCCATGATTTCCAGTTATGTGGGCCCACTTCGACGGTGGACTTGAGCGTGACGCCGGGTATGTTGGCATCCAGCATGACCAACCGGCCCACCTCATCGGCAAAACGGGCCGCATAGGGATAAGCCACCCATGAGCCAATATCATGAGAGCCGATATGGTAGCGATCGAATCCAAGGGTTCTCGCTAATGCATGGACACGGTCGCCCGTTGTACGTGTGTCGTAACCGTCTGTCGGCTTGTCAGAATCCCCCTGTCCAGGCAGGTCAATTGCAACGACATGGAAGTGATCGCAGAGCAAAGGCATGATACGGCGCCAGGCATACCAACTTTGCGGGAAGCCTGCCATCAGCAGAACAGGAAAACCCTGTCCTCCTGAAACTGTATGAAAGCGGATTCCCTCTGCATCGACCATCGAGTGTGTGAAGCTTTTACCGCCGAGTTCAACTTTGTCATGTACAGACATAGCTCTTTTTCCATCCAAGCCACAGTGGCTGTTTCTCGCACCTTTTCACTTCAAGCTCTCGGCAAGCTCGCGAACCCGTAAGGCCAGAGAGCCGATGAAGAGGCGGCCGTCAACCTGGGCAGGCCAGAGTCCATAGAGCCGTGAAGAAGCATCATGGCCCGGCGGCCCCCGTGCATCTATGCAAGTGTTAGCTTCAGCCCTTCATGCGAAGGGGTAAAGCCCAGCGACTCATAAAACCGGATTGCCTCAGGCCGTGCCTTATCCGAGGTCAGCTGAACCAGATGACAGCCTCGGTTACGTGATTGTTCGATAGCCCATTGGAAGAACTGCCTGCCTACACCGGCCGAACGGTAGTCTCGATGTATCCGAACGCCTTCGATCAGAGCTCGCCAACTTCCCCGATAGGTCAGGTAGGGAATGAAGGTAAGCTGCAGAACGCCGATGACGCGCTCGTCATGTGCGGCTACATACAACATATTATTGTGATCGGAGTTGATGGCTTCGAATGCAGTCTGATAACGCTCATTGAGCGGTTGGGATGCATCCTCCCGCTGCGATCCCAACGGATCATCGGCCAATAGCGAAACGATAGCAGACAGGTCTTGACGCCTGGCTTCCCTATACATGATCTCGCTGATGTAACCCTGCTTGCTTGAGCTACTCATGTCGCCTCCTTTGACATTCTGGCTGCGTCACGCCGACGTTCAGCTGGGATCCGAGCTAATGGGTCCAACAGGTACACAGTTCCCCTAGGGCGAAAGCCGATATTTGTCATGGGGCCAGCGCACCTTCTTGAGCGAGGCCATGCGATCATTCTCGGTATCGCGATATCCCAGCATCATGACGACCGTACTGCGCAGTCCCTTTTGCTTGAGCCCGAGTATGTCATCCAGGGCTTGCGGATCGAACCCTTCCATGGGCGTGGCGTCGACCTGCTCGGTCGCCGCCGCGACCAGGGCCGTGCCAAGGGCGATGTAGGCCTGTCTGGCCGCCCACTGCAGGCGAGCCTCCTGAGTCGGGTGACGACTGATGGCGGCCCTGATCGCATCTCGGTACCCATCCAGCGAGTCCAGGGGCAGGCCGCGCTCGGCAGCCACATGGGCAATGAAGTCATCGACCTGCCCGTCATGGATCGAATCCCACGTGGCAAAGACCAGCAGGTGGGACCCTTCGGTGACCTGGGGCTGGGGAATCGCGACTTCCCGGATCCTCCCGCGCAGGGCCGGGTCTTCGACGACCATGACCGAACAGGGCTGCAGGCCGAACGAGGAGGGCGCCAGGCGAGCCGCCTCCAGGATCACGTCGAGCTTCTCGGGGGGAACGCTTCGACCGTTCATGCGTTTTGTGGCGTAGCGCCAGTGCAGTGCATCGAGGATCGTCATGGTATGAAACTCCTTGATAATCGAGGTGTGTCAGGGGAGGACGGTGACCGTGACGATGTTGCGTTAGGACGCCTTGCCTTGTGCCCCGCGATGAAAGAGTACGGTGCCCAGGCCGATCAGGGCCGCCGCCGCGCCAAGGTGGCTCGGCAAGGCTTCACCCAGGCCGATGATGGCGACAAGTGTTCCGAACAAGGCCGCGACGGTCCCGATCTGGCTGAAGTAGACGGGCCCGGCCAGCTTCTGGAGCAGGAAGTAGAAGAGATACAACACGACAAAGATGCCGGTTTCCGCCATGAGTAGCTGGATCACCAATGGGGAGGCGAGCAGCCCTGCGATCTGTCCCGGCTCGAGGATCAGCACGAACGGCAGCAGCGAGGCCACCCCGCCGAACATCATCAAGGCGGCGAGGAAGATGGGGGCCGCGTCGGCGGGCCAACGCAGGGTCCGATAAAGGTTGCCCGTCGCGATGATGACCGGCATCGCCAGCACTATGATGGCCCAGCCCCAGCTGTCACCCGTCCCGCTGATCTTGCCCAGAGCAAGCAGCACTGCGCCGGCCAGGCCCAGCATCACGCCTGCCAGTCGAGACAGGCGTAATGGCTCCAGTTTCAGCACGACGGCCAAAAACCAGGTCACGAGGATTGGAAAGGCGAAGCTCAACGAGACGAACCCTGCACCGACATGGCGGACGGCCAGGAAGCCCATCGCATTGGGCAGCGCGAAAAGCAATCCCGAGACAAAGGCATACTCGACGGTACGTCGGGTCACTGGCGTGGGCTGGCGCTGCCATCGTGCGCCTCCCAGTAGCAAGCTGCCGGCTCCCAGCATGGACAGGGCAAGAAAGGTGAGCCGGGGCGCCCCGGCGGTATCCGCCAGCTTGGCCACGATAAACGACAGCGCCAGGCATGTCCCGACGAGAAGCAGACAGCCCAAGGCCTGCCATTGGCCTCGACGTGCCGTCTTGTGTAGTCGCAGCGGACTTGCCATGCTTGCCTCCAGATATGATTACCGATCGTGAATCTTTCCATAAAGTATCTTAGTATCAAGATAAAAGGAAGGGCAGTGGATACCGTAGAGAAGGCTATCGAGCAGTGGCGGCGGCAGAAGCCCGAATTGAACCTGCTGGCAATGGCCGTGGTCGGCCGCATGAAGGTGGCAGGCCGCCTGGTACAAAGGGATTTTCTAGAGCCCTTCTTCAAGGAGCATGGCCTGCAGGCGGGCGAGTTCGATGTGCTTGCCACCTTGCGTCGAGCAGGAGCGCCCTACGCGCTGGGGCCGACACAACTGTATGAAGCGCTGTTGATCACTTCGGGGGGCATGACCAATCGACTCGATCGGCTAGAGAAGGCCGGATTGATCGCGCGGGCGCCCAACCCTGAAGATCGGCGCGGTACGCTCGTTTCGCTCACCGAAGACGGGCTTGAGATCATCGACCGGATCGTTCCCCTGCATGTAGAGAACGAAGCCCAGGCATTGGCAGGGCTTTCGGATGAAGAGCAGGAAACCTTGAACCGGCTGCTGGGGAAACTGATCGCTGGGCTTGAAAAGCCCTAGACGCAATGACTCCGGACGCCATCCGCCAGGTGGTGCAACGGCTCCGGGGTTCTCGGATATTGTTGCCCCTGCCATTCACCACGTGACGAACCCCTGGCTCAATGCGTGAAGTCGCCAGCGATACAAGGCAGTTCATTGATGCCGGAGCGACTCGCCAAGGGCACGCAGACCACTATTTCCTAAAGCCGGCTGAAACCGCAGTCTCAATCGTCACGAAATCAAGCGCCGAACAGCCAGCCGCTGATCAGACGACCCGGAGCCAGGGCGCCCAGGCCGGCGCCTAGCAGCCCCAGATAGGCGCCAACCAGAAAATTGCGGTGGATATCCAGACGCCGGCGGCGTACCGCCAGCAGCGATATCACCACGCAGACCAGCACCCAGAGTGAGAGCAGATGAATGTTGCTGAAGGGTCCAAGTATGGCTAGGTCGCTGTGCAACCAGAACGAGGACACCGCCGTGACTATCATCGCCAGCATCCAGGACCAGCCCCGCCAGCGATGTTTCCTTGTGCCCTTCGTCGAAATCAGCTGTACGGCACCGAATGCCAGCGCCCAAAGCGCTGCTACCAGATGAATCCAGACCGCCAACATCATGGCTTCCTCTCCGTCGGGCTGGGCCCGTAACAGCCAATGTGTATACTGTAAACATAAGATAGAAGGGGGATGTGTACAGTGTCAACATCGAGTCAAGGCGATTCCGTTGATCGCTATCATCATGGCGACTTGCGCCGCGCGCTAGTCGAAGAGGGTTTGGAACTACTGGCGGAGAACGGGTATGACGGCTTCAGCCTACGCGAGCTGGCTCGCCGGGTGGGTGTCACCGCCAACGCCAGCTACCGGCATTTCGCCAACAAAGAGGCCTTGATGCAGGCGCTGGCCTCCGAGGGGTTTCGACGCTTGAGCGCCGCCCAGCTTCGGGCCGAGGCACAGGCCGGGGATAGCAACACACTGCTCGCCGGGGGACGCAGCTACATTCGCTTCGCCCATGACAACCCGGCGTTGTTTCGCCTGATGTTCAGCGTGATCCCACCGCAACGGCGCGACGATGAACTGCACGAAGCCTCGCGAAGGGCCTTCGAGACACTGCGCGAGGCGGTTGCCCGCGACTGGCCCGGGGTAAAGCCGGATCCGCAGCGCCTAACCCGCACCACGCTGCGTGCCTGGGCGCTGGTGCACGGCCTGGGCCAGTTGCTGCTCGATGACCAACTGGACGGGTTGGAGGAGGACCCTCTGGGACTGGCGGAAACGGTGCTGGCGGACACCGTGTAGCGGTACGCTGCCGGCCTGCTTCGGGAGACATGCAGAGCGGCACCTCGATCTGCTCGTCGGCAATTCCATTCCCTTGAGGCCGGGCTACGCCTGGCTGTTCTCTCTGAAACACTCAGGCGAGTCTCTGGTAACCCGAACGCTTGCTCACGCTTGATTGCCCGTTTAAGGGGTGAAACACCCGGCTTTTGAAGCTAAGAAGGCTGGCCTGAGCTGATACCCTGTTGCATGAATCGATATCGCGGGACAAGCGATACGGCATAGAACACGGCGCCTGTATGCAAAAGCGGGGCGCTTGGCAGGGAAACAACACCATGCGCATGGGATACCTCTTTATCGCCCTGCTGGTCCTGGTGAGCGCTCCGCTCGCCAGCTACGCCGCCAACATTACCGAGGCTCGCGTTTGGACAGACGCCGGGAAAACTCGGCTTGTCCTGGAAATAACGGGGCCGGTCACACCGAAGATATTCGAACTCGACAACCCGCATCGCCTGGTCGTGGATCTACCCGGCACGGATGCCGACAGCACACTGGCAGACCGACTCGACCTGGGACGTTCGCCCATCGCTGCGGTGCGCACCGGCCAGCACGACCGCATGACGCGCCTCGTGCTGGATCTGCAAGGCCCGGTGCAGTATAAGCACTTCCTGCTGGCGCCCAGTCAAGGGCAGCCCTACCGGCTCGTGCTGGATCTAAGCCGCGGCATTACGGAGCCGTCAAAAACCGCCAACCCTATTGACGTTGTCGCTTCGCAAGCGGCGCGGGTACCGCCTGGGCGAGACATCGTGGTGATTGTCGATGCAGGTCATGGTGGCAAGGATCCCGGCGCGATCGGGGCCAACGGCACCTACGAGAAGGATGTGGTGCTGGCGATCGCCAGGAAACTGGAAAAGCGGCTGGATGACACGCCAGGGTTCCAGGGAGCCTTGACCCGTGCTGACGATACCTTTCTCAGCCTGCGGGAGCGAACGCGGATAGCGCGTGATCTTTCGGCGGATTTCTTCGTGTCGGTGCACGCCGACGCAGCGGCTCGCACGAGCGCTCAGGGCAGCTCGATCTACGCGCTTTCCACGTCTGGGGCTAGCTCGGAAACGGCGCGCTGGCTGGCCGGCCAGCAGAACGCGTCCCTTCTGGGCGGCGATGATGACCATATCGCGCTGGCAAATGCTGATCCCACGCTCCGCTCTGTTCTGCTCGATCTGGCAATGGGCGTGACCCTTACCGAGTCGTTGAATGCAGGCAGTCGCATGCTTGAGGCCATCGGGCAGGTCAACCGTCTTCACAAGCCCCGGGTCGAGCAGGCTGGCTTCGTGGTGCTCAAATCGCCTGACATCCCCTCGTTGCTGGTCGAGACCGGTTTCATCACCAATGCCGAAGAGGAGCGCCGGCTCAGGGCGCCTGATTACCAAGCCCGGCTAGCGGAGGCCATTTACAACGGTCTCGTCGGCTACTTCGAGAGCGGGCCACCCCGAGGGACATGGCTCGCCCAGCAACAGGCGCGTGCAACGGTGCAGGTGTCCAATACCCAGACGAAGGATGTCAGGAAGAGCACCGTGGCGAGTTATCAGATTCAGCAGGGGGATACGCTGGCGACCATCAGCCAAGCGCTCGGTGTGCCTCTTAACGCCCTGCGCGCGGAGAACCCGGTAGACACCCTGCCGCTACAGGCCGGTGCGACACTCCAGCTCCCTGCAAATGCCGCAGTGCCCGGATCATGATGCTTCATGGCGTACAAGTTCGCTTGCATCCCAAGTTGCATGACTGGAAATCCACCGAGAAGCGCAAGCGGTTCAGCCCAGTCGCGTATGCTTCCTGAGTACGGATCTTCAAGCTTGCTGATTGTCTTGAGCTGCGCAAAGATCGTTCAGTTTGCCAATTTGATAGATGTCGTGCATGTACATGTCGAACTTGGAAATAAAATAGGTAACCGATACCAGCAGGAGTATTAGCAGCATCAGGATGAATTCATTGTTGAACCATGAGAGATAACCCACTGAAACTTCATAGGCCGTGGTGTAAACGCTCATTCCGCCAAAAAATAGCGCCAAGAGACAGTTGGCTACAACGATGACGAGCAGCCCCCCTCTAATGTCCTTCGTGGGAGGGCTTGTCTGCAGGAATGGCAGATGACGAACCTTTATCCTGCCATCGCAAACGATATTTTTCTTTCGCCGCAGCAGTGGCTTGGCGTAGACGTGCTCTTTCTCTTCGGAAAAGACATGAAGCAAGGTTCGATGATTGAAACCATCTCCGAAGATGTTCTGTACTGCTTGAATGAAGCCGTGCGGCTTACCCGTTTCTGAATACTCTTTTGCCTTGAGAGATAGGTCATTTAGCTCTCGGTCCTCGACATGAGGAGTTTTCTCTTCATCATCGAAGTTCAAGTTATAATGGATATCGTACACTTGATATATGGATATCGTGACGCCAACGAAGATCATGAAAAATATCAGAATGCTCAACATGTTGTCTGCTCTTCAGCTTTGCTGTATCGCTATCATTCAAGAACTTGAATAATAACTCTCATCATCACGCGTGTCGCGGATTTCTTATTGCGACTCGGGCTTTCTGCTATTCATCGAATAAACGGGCACCTCCTGCCAGAATGATGAGACAGCGATTAATCGGCATGATGGTGCCCCCTTGCATCGTCTCAATCAATCAGCAACAACTTCATGCGTCGTTTTACCGTATCCAACCGCGATTTTTCCGGACCCTTGGACCTTTTCCGATGACCTGAGCTTGACGGCCTGACTACACTGGCATGTGGAGTCACCGAAGACCTGCAGGTCATGCACTGTTGCAGCCAGGATGGCCTGATCTGACCACCGAGATGACATGAGCTCTGATGCCGGCGGTGTCCCTTGTGCTTCTACCGTGGACGGCAACTCGCATCATTCAGCTAACTGGAGACACGAGCATGGCGCGATCGAGCAATCTGTTACGGGGGGCATTGGCCCTGGGGATAGTGACTGGCATGCGGAGTATGCTGGCGCCGACGATGACCAGCCGGGCGCTAGCAGAGCGTCCGGATGTGCAGGACATGGACGAGCCTGCACGCACCCTGGCATCTCCGCGGACGCGCTATGTCCTGATGCCGCTGGCTGCCGGTGAGATACTAGGCGACAAGATGCCCTTCGCGCCAGACCGTACCATCGGCGCCTCGATGCTGGTGCGGGCAGTATCGGGGGGGATGACCGCGGCGGCTCTTGCTCGTGTACAGCGGCAACCGATCCTGCTCCCCGTCCTGGTGGGGGCAACGGCCGCCTGTGTCTCTTCGGAAATCGGGATCCGCTTGCGTAAGCGCTACGGTAGTTCCAGCGCGTTCGCCAACGCGGCGCTGGGGTTAACCGAAGACTGCCTGGCGCTTGCCATCGGTAGCGCCGGACTGCGGCGCGTCATGTGCAAGGCTGACAGAACGGGGCAGCGGCTCGGCCGACACGGAGTGGCCAGACACTACCCGATACGGTCGGTGTGAGAGGTGCGGAGTCCTGCAAGCCTCGATGCTCGGCCATGGCAACACGCGCATCCGAGGCTGGTCATCATCGGTAACGCATTTTTCTAAAGGGCTCTCTACGGTGCTCTGTCGCTGCTCAGAGAGGCACGGGACCGAGACAGCCAGCTACACTATCGATACAACCCATAACACGCAACGGGACTTGCGATGCAACAATCAGGGCACTCGCCAAAGAAGATAATACCCACCGACTATAGAGCCGGTGTCTTCGACCTGGATGGTGTCGTGACCAACACGGCGCGTGTCCATTGCCAGGCATGGCGAAAGCTTTTTGATGGCTATCTGACCGAACTTGCCGGGCGCGACGGTAAATCCTTCCGGGCATTCGATCCTCAGCAGGACTACCGCCGTTACGTCGACGGTAAGCCACGTTATGACGGCGTCATCAGCTTTCTTGAATCGCGTGGCATTCGACTGCCGTTCGGCTCTCCCGAGGATACGCCCGACGAGGAGACCATCTGCGGATTGGGCAATCGCAAGCAGCGTTATTTCGAACAGTTCCTGGCGGCGGAGGGCGTCGACGTCTTTGCGTCCTCGGTGGCCTTCATCGAGTCATTGCGCAAGGCTGGCGTGAAGACGGCGCTGGTCTCGTCGAGCAAGAACGCCAAGGGCATCCTCGTCCGGACCGGACTGGACCCCCTGTTCGATACGGTGGTCGACGGCATCGAGTCGGAGCGGCTGGGGTTGCAGGGCAAGCCGCACCCCGACATCTTCCAGCATGCGGCCAGTCTGTTGTCGGTGCCACCAGGGGAAGCCCTTGCGATCGAGGACGCGCTCTCCGGTGTCGAAGCCGCCGACAAGGCAGGCTTCGGGCTGGTGATCGGTATCGATCGAGCCCGACAGCGCGACGAGCTGTTGGCGCATGGTGCCGATGTCGTCGTCGATGATCTGGCCGAACTGATGCCTGATGGGGCGACACGCGGAACGTCGTTGCCGGATGCGCTGGACGGCTTCGAGCGACTCGTCGAGCAACTGGGACATCGGCGTCTGGCCGTATTTCTGGATTATGATGGGACCCTGACGCCCATCGTCGACCGGCCTGACCTGGCGGTACTCGACGGTGCCATGCGCCACACGCTTGAGCACTTGGCCGAGCGCTGCACTGTCGCCATCGTCAGTGGGCGCGACCGTGCCGACGTCACCGAGCTGGTCGGCATCGACAACCTCGTCTATGCAGGCAGCCACGGCTTCGACATCGCCGGCCCCGGGGGTCTGCATATGCAGCATGAACGCGCCGCGGACTATCTGTCGGCGCTCGATGAGGCCGAAGCGCAACTACAGGCCCGCCTGGCCGATGTGCCTGGCGTACTCGTCGAGCGTAAGCGCTTCGCCATCGCCGTTCACTTCCGGCTGGTCGGCGAGAGTGATGTGGCGCGCATCGAGGCGGCCGTCGAAGCCGTGGCGGGCCAGAACCCGCGCCTGCGCCGTACCGGTGGCAAGAAGGTCTTCGAACTGCGTCCGCAGTTACCGTGGGATAAGGGCAAGGCCGTGCTATGGCTGCTCGAGGCGCTCGGGCTGGCGGACGACACTGTCGTGCCGATCTACATCGGCGACGACGAAACCGACGAGGATGCCTTCGTGGTATTGCGCGAACGAGGTGGCCTCGGGCTTTTCGTTGGCGATGCCGCGCAGGTCACGGCCGCAAGTTATTGTCTGGAAGACACTGATGCGGTTGGGCGCTTTCTCGACCGCCTTGACCGATACCTTGAGCAGTGAACCATGAACGACTGGACACTTGACTATCGCGGCTTCGATCCGGTGCAGGAAGGGCTGCGTGAAGCCCTGTGTACGCTGGGCAACGGTTACTTTGCGACCCGGGGAGCTGCTGATGAGACGGAGGCGGGCGAGTTCCACTACCCGGGAACTTACTTGGCGGGGGGGTATGACCGGCTGTCGACGGAAATCGCCGGGCGAGTGATCGAGAACGAGGATCTGGTCAACCTGCCCAATTGGCTGTGCCTGACATTCCGGTCCGAGGGCGGTGACTGGTTCAATCTCATGGCGGTGGAACTGCTCGACTACCATCAGTCCCTGGATATCGAAGCCGGCGTTCTCCGGCGCCAGCTCTTCTTTCGCGATCGTCAGGGGCGCGAGACCACACTGATCACGCAACGGTTGGTGCACATGGGCCAGCCTCACCTTGCTGCCATTGAGTGGCGCATCCGTCCCGAGAACTGGTCGGGACACGTCACCGTGCGTTCGGCCCTGGATGGCCGTGTGATCAATGCCGGCGTTGCGCGCTATCGGCAGCTGGCCAGCACTCATCTGACGCCGCTATCGGCGGATGCACCGAGTGACGATACGATTCGCCTGCAGGTCGAGACGCGTCAGTCCAGGTTGCACATCGCCCAGGCGGCTCGTACGCACCTGTACGTGGCCGGTCGGCATTGCGAGGGTGAGCGGCAGCTCGTGGAGGAAGCCGGTTACATCGCCCAGGATATGACATTTGACCTTGTCGCTGGTGGCGAGGCCGTGATCGAGAAAGTCGTGGCGCTGCATACCTCGCGCGACCGCGCGATTTCCGAACCCGGTCTCGCTGCCTGCCAGTCGGTGGCCAGAGCCGGAACGTTTTCCGAGCTGCTGGATAGCCATCGGCGAGTCTGGTCGCATCTCTGGCAACGCTGCGATGTCGGTCTTGGCGAGGGCGGGCGAGCGCAGATGATTCTGCGCCTGCATATCTTTCACCTGCTGCAGACAGTATCGCCGCACAGCGCCGACCTGGATGTCGGCGTGCCGGCCCGGGGGCTGCATGGCGAAGCCTATCGCGGGCACATCTTCTGGGACGAGTTGTTCATCTTTCCATTCCTCAACTATCGCATTCCCGAAATTACCCGGGCGTTGCTGCGCTATCGCTATCGGCGTCTGGGGGAGGCCCGCCACCTGGCGCGCGAAGCCGGTTACCGGGGCGCCATGTACCCTTGGCAGAGCGGCAGCGATGGGCGTGAGGAAAGCCAGCAAGTCCATCTCAATCCCAAGTCGGGACGCTGGACGGCCGACAACAGCTCACTGCAGCGTCACGTCAATGCCGCGGTGGCCTACAACGTGTGGCGTTACTACGAGGTGACTGAAGACCGTGAATTCCTGGCCTATTACGGCGCCGAAATGCTCTTCGAGATCGCCCGCTTCTGGGCGAGTGCCGCATGCTGGAATGCACAGCGCAAGCGCTACGATATTCGTGGCGTGATGGGGCCCGACGAGTTCCACGACCGTTATCCCGACGCATCGGCACCGGGGCTCGACAACAATACCTATACCAATGTCATGGCCGCCTGGGTGCTGGGACGAGCGGTGAACGTCTACGACCTGATCGGCGAACGCCGCCGCCGGGAACTGAAGGAAACATTGAGTCTATCCGGTCGGGAGGTCGACGAGTGGACGGCCATCGGCCAGCAACTGTTCATCCCGTTCCACGACGATGGCATTCCCAGCCAGTTCGAGGGCTACGAACATCTGCAGGAGTTCGATTGGGCCGGCTATCGAGACCGCTATGGCGATATTCATCGCCTCGACCGGTTGCTCGAGGCGGAAGGGGACACCGTCAACCGCTATAAGGCCTCGAAGCAGGCCGACGTGTTGATGCTGTTCTACCTGTTTTCTGCCGAAGAACTCGGTGACGTCTTCGCCCAGCTCGGCTATCCGTTCTCTGGCGAGCTGATTCCGCGTACCATCGATTATTACCAGCAGCGCACCTCGCATGGTTCGACCCTCAGCCGTGTCGTGATGTCTTGGGTACTGGCGCGCTCGGACCGCCGTCAGGCCTGGGATCTCTTCCAGCAAGTCCTGCAAAGCGATATCGAGGATAGCCAGGGTGGCACGACGCCGGAAGGCATCCATCTGGGCGCCATGGCGGGGAGTGTCGATCTGATCCAGCGCGGCCACACCGGGCTGGAAGTCCGCGATGGCATGCTCCGACTCAATCCCTGCCTGCCCGAGGCACTGAGCGGTTTACACTTGCGGCTGCGCTATCGGGGATGCTGGCTCGAACTCGACGTCGAAGAAGATCATCTGACCCTGACGGCGCCGGAGGGCTGGGCGGGGCCTGAGCGGATCATGTTTCGCGACGAGCTACACCCCTTCGGCGAGGGGCAGCGGCTGGAACTCTACTATTCTCACGAAGAACGCTGCTGGCAGTCTGAATCGGCAGAACGCTGATAAGTCAGTTAACGAAAAATTGTCTATCCTGCGCCGGGATCCTTACGTTCTCCATTGTACTCTGCGGCTTTTAATCGCTTTCTGCGATGACCTCCTGAACATGTGTATTCATCCTGACAATACCCCTGCGCCCCTGATCCCAAAATGCAGTATTGCTGGGTGCCAAACTCATCGCTGAAACATGGGATATCACCAGAGCAAATTCAGTTAAAATAGTCTAATATGCTAATGTTGCCTTGTGGGGATTATAAGCGGCCCCGCCTGGGTAAATCGATTCAGAAGGGAGCCTGCAGACCAATCCGGCTCGCAACTTGCGAGCTACACCCTAAAAATTTATTACCGGAAGAAAAAAAGGCCTTTGGGGTGTTAGTGGAAAGGCGTGTGGGAAGCGTTTGACAATCCTGTACATGTGTCACGGCTCAGTTGCATGCCCGCTATGACATGCCTACGACCCTAAAGGAGATTTAATATGCCCATTCATCATATTGATTTAGGCGATCAATCGAGCTTGCGGGATATTTATGCAACGGATACTTCAGCAGAGAGCCTACCCAAGTTTCGGATACCTGAGGGGCGTACTGAACCTCATGCCGCTTACTCGCTGGTGCGCGATGAACTTTTACTGGATGGCAATGCTCGCCAAAATCTTGCAACGTTCTGTACCACCTGGGTGGAGGATGAAGTCAAGCAATTGATGGCGGATGCCGTCGACAAGAACATGATTGATAAGGATGAGTATCCTCAAACTGCTGAGATCGAAAACCGCTGTGTACATATCCTGGCGAATTTATGGCACGCCCAGAAATCTTGGGAGACGGTAGGGTGTTCCACAACAGGTTCAAGCGAAGCGGCAATGCTGGGTGGCCTCGCATTCAAGTGGAAGTGGCGCAAGCGTCGGGAAGCAGAGGGTAAGGATACCAGCAAGCCAAACATCGTGACCGGGCCGGTGCAGATATGTTGGAAAAAATTCGCACGGTATTTCGATGTCGAGATCAGGGAAGTGCCGCTTGAAGGTGATGCGCTTGGTCTGCAACCGCAGGACCTTAGAAAGTATTGCGACGATAATACGATAGGTGTCGTTGCTACCCTCGGGGTTACATTCACGGGTATTTATGAACCGGTTGAGGCTTTGGCACGTGAGCTGGATGCAATTGAGCGCGATTTAGGGCTGGATATTCCGATCCACGTCGATGCTGCATCCGGTGGATTTATTGCACCATTCATTCAACATGATCTAGTGTGGGATTTCCAAATAGAGCGGGTTCGGTCGATCAATGCGTCAGGGCATAAATACGGATTGGCGCCTTTGGGAGTGGGCTGGATTATATGGGCATCAAAGGAAGACCTGCCAGAGGAGTTGATTTTCTACGTTGACTATCTCGGCGGTAACATGCCGACCTTCGCGCTCAATTTCTCTCGCCCAGGTGGCGAAATAATCGCTCAATATTATAACTTCTTGCGACTTGGCCGCGAGGGCTATGCTTCCATTCAGCAAGCCTGTGCCGATACAGCGCAGTGGTTGGGAGCTGAGCTAGCCAAGCTAGGGCCTTTCGAAATGGTCTATGACGGGCATGGTGGTCTGCCTGCGGTTGCCTACAAGCTGACCGACGCGGATCATGGCTTCACGCTCTATGATCTTTCGGAGCGGGTGCGGATGCGCGGTTGGCAGATCGCATCCTACCCTCTGCCGTCAAACCGTCATGAAACCGTCGTTCAACGTATCCTTATCCGCCACGGTGTCAGTCGTGACCTGGCGCACCTTCTTCTCGATGACATAAAGCGAGCAATTAATCATCTATCGAAGAATCCTGTCCCGAATTCGACCGCAAAACCGGGATTCCATCATGGTTGATGTGAAAAAGCTTGTCAGAATGCTCGATAAACTTACGGTCCGCATTATTCTTTATGCCTTGTTGCTCGTCTCCGGAACTGCCGTGGCTCAAAGTGATGCCTCATCCGGAGGTGGGCGTGTAATCGGACAGGTTTTCGATAGAATGGAGCCAGTGGCGGAGGCCGGAATTCACGGGCTTTTTCAGCTATTGGGAAACCAGCCTATTGCGTTCATCCTTCTCGCGCTTACCCTTGGCACGCTGATCGGAAAGTTCAGCTTCAAGGGCATTTCGCTCGGCTCTACTGCAGGCTCGTTGCTTGTGGGGATCGTGATCTCGATGATCGCTGAGGCAGCTTACGGGATAACTTATTCCATTCCTGGTGTTCTCTCCTCGTTCATGCTCTTGCTCTTCATGTATGCCCTTGGCCTAAAGGTCGGGCCACAATTCTTTTCCGGGTTGCGCAAGGGGGGGCTAGCCTTTATCGGGGTAGGCATCATTGTCTGGGTACTGAATTGGGTCATTTGCTATTTGGGTGCGTATTGGGCCGGGCTGGCCCCGGGATATGCGACCGGGCTTATTTCTGGAAGTTACACTATCACGGCGATTCTCGGCGTCGGTCAGGGGGCGTTGGCGAGCGGCGCTTATACTCCGCCCGCTGGTATGACTGTCGAGGAGGTCGGAGCCAACATGGCCGCGGCCTACGCCATCAGCTATGTGCTATCGAGTATCGGCATTATCTTGTTGATCCGCTATCTTCCACGTATTTTCGGTCATGATGCCAGAGCCGACGCCAAACGTGCTGAGGCTGAGTACAGTGGTGATGCCACGCATCCAGTCCCGGGTGCCCCGGGGGCATTGACAATGGGATTCTCGCCCTATGACTTACGCGCTTTCGCCGTGACTCACGATAGGTTTGTGGGGCGCACTTTGTCGCAGTTGGCTAACGAGTTCCCCCAGGTCCCGATCTTGCGAGTGGTGCGAGATGGAAAGGCACTAAAACTTACGGGCGATACTCTTCTTGCCATGGGCGATATCGTGACCGTGCGCGCGAATGTGCACGATCTGATTCTCAATGAAGGCGAGTTGATCGGGCCAGAATCCGATGATCCGTTTGCTCGAAATGTTCCTCTGGAGGTTGCGGATGTGCATGTCGGTTCTCATTCGGTCTCCGGCAAGACGCTTGAGGAGCTTGCTAGCCATGGAACGGGAGGTGTTGAAGTGCAAGCCCTTTTTCGAGGCGGTAACGAACTTCCTCTGGGCCCTAAAAGTACTGTAGCGTTTGGCGACGTGTTGCGCTTGACGGGCCCTGACGCGGCACTCAAAGCGGCGGCGAAGCAGCTAGGTGGCCACGCAATACTGCCGACAATGAAATCCGAAGTGCTTTATCTGGCGCTGGCCATGCTGGTGGGGTATATGGTCGGCATTATCACTGTCACCATAGCCGGGATACCCTTTTCGCTAGGAACCTCGGCAGGGTGCATCCTCGCAGGTGTAGGCGTCAGCTATTTCCGAAGTCGGAATCCTGAATTTGGCGGGCCAGTGCATGAGGGCGCGCGCAGCTTCCTCCAAGATTTTGGACTAAATGCGTTTGTTGCAGTTCTCTCGGCAAATGTCGGGCCAAAAGTAATATCGGCTTTGGGGGGCGATACAATCCTGTGGCTGGCGTTGATTGGGACCACTGGCGCATTACTGCCGCCGTTTATTGCTTTCTGGGTCGGAGTCAGGTTTTTCGGACTCAACTCGATCATCGCTGATGGGGCCACTACCGGTGGGCGAAACAGTACACCGGGTCTGAACGCGATTATTGAAGAGTCGGGAAGTTCAGTGGCCGCAGTTCCCTATCCGGTCAGTTATGCCCTTACGACGGTACTGGCGCTAATCGGTGGTTATCTCTCGATGATCCTGTCGTGATGATGCAGTTCGCTAGTGATTCTCTCGTTCGTAACCTAGCGACTTCCCAGCCGGGAGGCGGACAGCTCGATAATTTCTTCCGTGATCTCTTCCTGGCGCAAGCGTCTGAATTCGGCTTGCAGTTCGTCACGTCGCTGCTCGATGTTGCTCTGGGTGGCTATCATGGCCTGCATGCGAGCTTCGTTCTCTGCGGCAAATGACAGCATCAGGGCCTCGTGGAGTTCCGCGTAGACGTATTCTTCCGCCAGGTCGGCGATCAGCCGAGAGGCGGGCAGCGTGACCAGGGGTGGCTGGGAATGGGATGCCACGGGGAAGCGCGAATAGTCGAACGGCAATAGCGTCCGGCTGACGATGGGCTGGACGCCGGCACCGCCCGGCAAGCCGTGCACGAGCGTCACGCGGGTGGGAACGGCGTCGGCGAGTTGCGCGTAGAGCGCATCGGCAATGCTTCCGGCGAGTGTTGGCATTGCATCCGGATGGACTGCCATGGAGGCTGACCAGGCCGGCTTCGTTGCCCGCTCCGCGGCAAGCGTCAGGCCACGTTCGCCTACCAGGAATACGCTATCGCTTGATGAAATCTGCGACTCCAGAGTCATCGCCAGGATGCGCTCACTGAAATTACCGGCAAAGCCCTGTTCGGCACACAAGATGATGCGCAGGTGGCGCTGGGGCCCCGTCGTCGATGTGGTGGTCGGTCGTTCCGCGACGTTGACCAGTGCCAGGGCCTCGCCGATAGCCGTGCCGATGACGTCGGCATAGGCGCGAATGCCCTGCAGGTGTTGCTGAGCCTCGCGCGAGCGTGCCGCGGCGATGCCACGCATGGCGGTGACCACCAGGCCCAGCTCGCGGGTCGTTTCGAGATGGGTGGTGACATCGTTCAATCTCCCGCTCATGACGATGAGTCCACGATATCGCTCGCCAGGGCCCGGACCTCTTCGACCAGCCGGCGACGCAGCGAATCGTCAAGCGGTGTGGTCGCCAGGCGTGCGGTATCGGGCTTGTCGCTCCCCAGCCGCGCGTCCAGCCAGGCCGGTAGGCGCGCTCTCAGCAGGGCGATGCGTGGCAGCGGAAAGGTATCGAAGACTCCTTCGTCGAGAGTTGCCAGCAGTGCAATCTGATCGATCCGCCGCAGGGCGTTGAACCGTGGCTGCGTGAGCAGGGCGCGGATGGCGCGGCCATGGGTGATCTGCTGCTTGACGCGGGCATCGCTGAGTCCTCCGAAGCGGGTGAACATCTCGAGTTCCTGAAACTGTGAATACTCCAGGCGCAGCTTGCCCGAAACGTCACGCAGTGCCCGGGGCTGAGCCTTGCCGCCCACGCGACTGACCGACAGGCCCACGTCCACGGAAGGCCGCTGATTGGCCGCGGCCAGGTGGGCATCGAGCACGATCTGCCCGTCGGTGATCGAGATCAGGTTGGTCGGTATATAGGCCGAAAGATTGCCGGCATCGGTCTGGGCGATCGGAAGTGCCGTCAGTGATCCGCCGCCATGCTCGGAGCAGAGTTTGGCGGCACGCTCGAGCAGGCGGGCATGCAGATAGAAGATGTCGCCGGGATAGGCTTCCCGCCCCGGCGGCTCGTGAGTGAGCAGTGCCAGCTCACGGTGAGTGGCGGCATGCTGGCTGAGATCGTCGATCACTACCAGCGCGTGTTGGCCGCGGTCGCGAAAGTACTCGGCGACGCTGAAGCCGGCGAAAGGCGCGGCCCATTGCAGGCCGGCCGAGGCCGACGCGGTGGCGACAACGAAAATGCAACGGCTCGGGTCGCCATGCTGGCGTACCGACTCGATGACTTGTTGCACTTCCCCTGCGCGCTGCCCGACAGCGACGTACACGCAGATCACGTCGCTATGTTTCTGGTTGAGAATGGCATCGATGGCCAGTGAGGTCTTGCCGGTAGCGCGGTCGCCGATGATCAGTTCGCGTTGCCCGCGCCCGATGGGAAACAGCGCATCGATCACCAGTGAGCCGGTGTCGAGCGGTTCACTGACCAGGTCGCGCTCGATGATGGCGGGTGCGGCCCGCTCGATGGGCAGCGTGGTCTCGGCCTGTATGGGCTCGTCGCGGTCCAGTGGACGACCGAGGGGATCGATGACCCGCCCGAGCAGCGCCTCGCCGACCGGTACCTGCATGATATCGCCGGTGGCATGCACTTCGCTGCCGGCCGAGATGCTCCCGGTATTGTCCAGCAGCACGGCACTGATGGTTTCGGTGTCGAGGGCCAGGGCAAAGCCGAGACTTCCGTCGGTGAAACGCAGCAGTTCGTTGAGCTTCACGCTCGGCAGGCCGGAAACCCGGGCGATACCGTCGGCGATCTGGATGACGCGTCCGATCTCGCCGACCTCGACCCCAAAGGACGTACGTTCGAGTGTGGCCTGGCTGTGGGTCAGCCAGGCATCGGCGGTGGCGTCAGGCGTGTTCGCGGTCATGCAGGGATATCTCCGTCTGCAGGCGTGCCAGGTCGGCGCGCAGGCTGTTGCGCACCACGGCGTGCTCGGTTTCCAGCTCCAGACCGGCGATCAGCTCGGGGTCGATGATGACCAGAGGCTCGGGCGGGGTTTCCAGAACGTCTTGAAGGGCGGCCTGAAGAGCGCTGCGTTCTGCTTCGGTTAATGCCCGCGGTGCCTTGAGGCGCAAGGGAGCATCGGCTCGTGCCAATGAACGACGTGTCTCCGCCGGCAACGATCCCAGACCTTCGGCTAGGCCATCGATGAACCCGTCGATGCGGGCGCTGTCCGGTAGGCGCTGCATGAGCCGGCCGGCGATATCGAGAGCCAACTGGCCGGCCCGCTTTTCGATAACGGATTGCAGGCGCTGCTGCTCGGCTCGTAACGCCTCCCGGGCCTGGCGGTGGCGGCGCGCGATTTCGGCATCGGCTTCCTCGATGCGCTGTCTGCGGGCCTGATCGGCGTCCAGTTCGGCGGCTTGCAGGGCGGCGGCGCGTTGGCGGTTGGCGTCGTCCCTGGCCTGATCGGCAGCTTCACGGAGCTGGCGGGCCTCACTCTTCGCCGCCGAGGCCTCGTCGAGCAGCCGATTGGCCGCCTGCTGTCGCTCGGCGATAATCCTCGCTACCGGCTTGAACAGAAAGCGTGACAACAGCCAGAGCAGGACGAGAACGTTGAGGGTCTGCAGCCCCAGGGTCCACCAGTCGAGCGTCATCGGCCTATCCGACGAACGGGTTGGCGAACAGCACCAGCACGGCAATGACCAGGCAGTAGATGGCCATGGTCTCGATCATTGCCAGCCCGACGAAGAGTGTCCGCGATAGGGTGCCGGCCGATTCGGGCTGACGGGCGATGGCATCCATGGCGGCGGCCACGGCCCTGCCTTCGGCGAGCGCGGGGCCGATGGCGCCGAAGGAGACGGCGATCGCCGCCGCGAGGATACTGACGATCTGGATGAGGTTGTCCAACTCAAGGCTCCTTATGGTCCAGAGAGTGCGGTAACGGGGGCGCCTCCACGGCGGCCCCCAGAAACACCATGGCGAGAACGCTGAAGATATAGGCCTGGATGGCGCCGGTCAGCATGTCCAGCGCCATGAAGGGGATCGGCACCAGCAGGCCGGCCAGCGACAGGGTGATGCCCAGTACGAAGACGCCACTCATGATGTTGCCGAACAGGCGCACGATCAGCGAGAACGTGCGGGTCAGCTGTTCGACCAGGTTGAGCGGGATCATCACCCAGCTCGGCTCGGCGAAGGTGCGCAGATAGCCCGCCACGCCACGGGTCGCCACGCCATAGCCGATGCTGGCTGCGAGCACGATCAGGGCAAGCACGACATCGGTTTCCAGGTGCGCCGTCGGCGGTTCTATACCGGGAATCAGCGCCGACCAGTTGGCGGCAAGGATGAACAGAAACAGCGTGCCGATCAGTGCCCGGTAGCGTTGGGGAGGTACCTGCATGGTATCGCGGATCTGATGATCCAGCGTCTCGACCAACAGCTCGAGAATGCACTGGGCTTTTCCCGGGCGTAGCGAAAGTCCGCGGGTCAGCGCCCAGCTAGCCATCGCCATCCCCACGACCAGCAACCAGGTGACGACGACAGCGGCACTGACCGCGACTGGGCCGATATGGAACAGGGCGGAAGTGACCAGCGGGGAATCGTTCATGGCGTTGTCACCCTTCGAGCCCGCAACGTGAAGTGGCGCGCCAGCAGCAGCCCGGCCAGGCCGGCCAGCACGGCAACCGCGCCCCACTGGGCCAGACCGACCAGCAGGGCAACGGTGAACGCCAGGCGCAGGCCCTGGAGTCCAAGGGCCTGCCACGTTCTGCCGGCCAGGAACAGATGCAGATTCCAGGCCAGCGACAGGAAGTGGATCAGGCCGCCGGTCATGCCCAGGGCCAGGCCCACCAAGGCGTGCGCAATCAGGTTCATCCCGTGTGACTCCTCATGCGGCGGTATCCCTTGTGCGTTTCACTGCTCATTGACGGTGCATCCAGCGCCAGGCCGACCACAGGCCGATTCCCGCGCCGACAAAGAGCAGCGCCGCGGCGAACAGCACGCCGGTCCCCAGCAGGCGGTCGAGCCAGCGCCCCAGAAACAGGCCCAGCAGCAAGGGGATGACGATAGCCCATCCCAGCACGCCGATCTGTCCCAGGCGCCTCGCCAATGACGGTTCCGGATCGCCCCTGCCGCGCCGGGCACGCTCCGCGGCCCGACGGGCGGCGTCGCTGACATGATTAGGCTTTTGGTCCATCATTGCCCCCTTCATGCATCGCCGTTTCTTGGCCAGGGCGCAAGTAGCGCACCAACTGACGGACAGCCTGGGTATGCAGTCGGAGATGCTCGACGCGCGCCTGGCGAACCGTGTCACGCTGTTGATCGCGAGCCTGATGGACCTGCGCCTCGAGCATGTCGAGGTCGTCGCCGATCACGCCCTCGCGACAGGCAATGCGCAGTTCTCCGCCCATCAGGCTCAGTACGCCACTGTGAACGGCACAGTAGCCGCAACTGCCCGCCCGACAGCGCCAGCGCACCACCGAGGGCGAGAGTGCGGTCAAAAAATTCACGTGGCCGGGCAGCAGGCCGAAACTGCCGCTGGCGTCCTCGGCGCGCAAGGCCACGATGTCGTCGCGGTCCACCAGGATTCGCTGCGGCGTGACGATCAGCAGATGAAACGGCGCATGACTCATGACGCTCGTTCTCCGCTCTCGCCCTGTGGCGCCGCCTGTTCCTTGGCGCGTGCCTCGTCGAGCGTGCCAACCATGTACAGCGAGCGCTCCTGCCAGTCATCGCACTCGCCGTTCAGGATGGCCTGGCAACCCGCCAGGGTATCCTCGAGCGCTACCGAGTGGCCGGGCATGCCGGTGAAGGCTTCCGTCACCGCGAACGGCTGGGTCAAAAAGCGCTGCAGGCGGCGGGCGCGTGCGACGATACGACGATCCTCGTTGCCCAATTCCTCGACCCCGAGCAGCGATATCACGTCTTGCAGGCTGCGGTAATGCTCGATGGCACGGCGTACCTCGGTGGCGATGGCAAAGTGCCTTTCGCCGACGACCGTCGGGTCGAGCAGGGTCGACGAGGAGGCAATCGGATCGATGGCCGGATACATGCCTTGAGCCGCCATGGACCGGGACAGCACGACCATGCTGTCGACGTGGCTGGCCAGGGCGGTGACCGCGGGGTCGGTGAAATCGTCGGCGGGCACGTAGACGGCTTCGATCGCGGTCACGGCGACCCCTTCCACCGAGACGATACGCTCCTGAAGGGCCGCCACCTCGTCGGCCAGTGTCGGCTGGTAGCCGACCCGTGAAGGCAGGCGGCCGAGCAGGCCGGATACCTCGGAGCCGGCCTGCACGAAGCGAAAGACGTTGTCCATGAGCAGTAGCACGTTCCTGCGGCGTTCATCGCGGAAATATTCGGCGATGGACAACGCCGTCAGCGGAACACGCCAGCGCGCGCCGGGAGGCTCGTTCATCTGGCCATAGACGAGCACGGTATGCGGCAGCACACCGGATTGGCGCATGTCGAGGAGCATCTCGTGGCCCTCGCGGGAACGTTCGCCAATGCCTGCAAACACGGAAATGCCTTGATAGCGTTCGACCATGGCATGGATCAGTTCCATGACCAGCACGGTCTTGCCGACCCCGGCGCCGCCGAACATGGCGGCCTTGCCGCCCTGGACCAGCGGCGTCAGCAGATCGATGACCTTGATGCCGGTGGTGAAGCGTTCGCTTGCCGCATGTTGAGCGGCCAGCGCCGGAGGGGGCTGATGAATCGAACGCCGCGCGATGTCCTCGGGCAGAGCTGGACCGGCGTCTCCCGGGGTGCCGGACACGTCGAGCAGACGCCCGAGCACGGCATCGCCCACCGGCACGCTGAGCGGTCCGTCGAGCGCACGAACCGGACCGCCACGGGAAAGGCCCGAGGTGTTCGCCAACGCGATGCTGCGCACATGGTGATCGTCCAGGTGAGCTTGCACCTCGGCCAGTAGCGCAGAGCCGTCCTCGCGCAAAATGGCCAACGCTTCATTGATGCGAGGCAAACCGTGGGAAAACGCAATGTCGACCACTGCGCCGCGTACGGCGCTGACCCGTCCCTGAGGCTTGTCATCCATAGTGATGTTCCTCTTCGCAACCATGGACCAGAGGATATTTCCCATTAAATGGCACGACACAAGGAATATTCCCGACGCGGATCACCTTGTGCCCGGTCCAGTCGAATCGCCCATGGCGAGGGGGCTGGCAACGTGGCGCGCTACCGTTCAAAGTACTCTATTCCCGGCATCGCGGTACTGACGCGAGTCCCGGCCTGGCCCAGCATGATGGCTTCGATGTCTGCCAGGGAGCCAATGACGGCCTCCTTGCCCGTATGGCGGGCGAAGTCGCAGGCCGCCTCGATCTTGGGGCCCATGGAGCCTGCCGCGAAGGCGAGCTGCGCCAGGGCCGCGGGATGGGCTCGCGCGATGGCCTTCTGGGTCGGTTGGCCCCAGTCGACATAGGCGGCTTCGACATCGGTAGCGATGATCAGTAGGTCGCAGTGCAGCTCCTCGGCCAGAAGTGCCGAGCACGAGTCCTTGTCGATGACGGCTTCGACGCCCTGCAACTGGCGGCCTTGTGCATAGAGGGTCGGGATGCCGCCGCCTCCCGCGCAGATCACGACGCAGCCTTTCTCGAGCAGCCATTTCACCGGACGTATCTCGAAGATGCGCTTGGGGCGGGGGCTGGGCACCACGCGGCGAAAGCGGTCGCCGTCCGGTGCGATGCTCCAGCCCCTTTCCCCGGCAAGACGTTCGGCTTCCTCTCGCGAGTACACCGGGCCGATGGGCTTGCTGGGATGCTGGAAGGCCGGATCGTCGGCGTCCACCTCCACCTGGGTCAGCAGCGTCGCCAAGGGCGCCTCGGCGGGGAGCAGATTGCCCAGTTCCTGTTCGATCATGTAGCCGATCATGCCTTCGGTTTCGGCTCCCAGCACATCCAGAGGATAGGCGGTGACATCGGTGTAGGCCGCGCCCTGCAAGGCCAGCAGGCCCACCTGCGGACCATTGCCGTGGGCGATCACCACTTCATTGCCGGGAATGATCCTGGCCAACTGGGCACAGGCAACGCGAACATTCTCGCGTTGCCTGTCTGCCGTCAGCGGTTCGCCGCGACGAAGCAGGGCGTTGCCGCCCAGGGCGGTGACGATGCGCATCGTGATTCTCCCTTGGCTCGAAGGTCAGATATCGCCGAGAGTGGCAACCAGTACGGCCTTGATCGTGTGCATCCGGTTTTCCGCCTGCTCGAAGGCGATACAGGCCGGTGACTCGAAGACTTCCTCGGTGACCTCGATGCCGTTGGCCAGCTCGGGATACTGGGCGGCGACCTGCTTGCCGACCTTGGTTTGTGCATTATGGAACGCTGGCAGGCAGTGCATGAACTTCACGCGCGGGTTGCCGCTGGCATCCATCAGGGTCTTGTTCACCTGGTAGGGCATCAACAGGCTTACTCGCTCTCCCCAGGTGTCGATGGGCTCGCCCATGGAAACCCAGACGTCGGTATGGATGAAATCGACGTCTCGGACGGCCTCTTCGGGGGACTCGGTCAGCGTCAAGCGGGCACCCGACTCTTCCGCGAACCGCTGGCATGCTTCGACATGCTCGGGGTGGGGCCATAACGCCCTGGGCGCGGCGATCCGCACGTCCATGCCCAGCTTGGCGCCGATCATCAGCAGGGAATTGCCCATGTTGTTGCGGGCATCTCCCAGGTAGGCGTAACGGATCTCATGCAGCGGCTTGTCGCTGTGCTCCTGCATGGTCAGCACATCGGCGAGCATCTGCGTCGGGTGGTATTCGTCGGTCAACCCATTGAAGACGGGAACGCCGGCATACTGCGCCAGTTCCTCGACGATGGCCTGGCTGAAGCCGCGGTACTCGATGGCATCGTACATCCGGCCCAGGACGCGTGCCGTATCCTTCATCGTTTCCTTGTGGCCGATCTGGGAAGAAGCGGGGTCGATGAACGTCACATTGGCCCCCTGCTGATAAGCGGCCACTTCGAAGGCGCAGCGTGTGCGCGTCGAAGTCTTCTCGAATATCAGCGCGATGTTCTTGCCCTTCAGGTGCTGCTGTTCGGTACCGGTGTACCGGGCCCGCTTGAGATCGCGGGACAGATCGAGCAGGTAGCGCAGCTCGCTCAGGCTGTGATGGCTCAGGCTGAGCAGGCTGCGGTTATGGATGTTGAACGCCATGACGGAATCTCCTTGGGGGGCGGCGGGCATCGGGGCGGATGGTCAATAATCCACGGCGTCGCGAACGATCGGACAGGTCATGCAGTGCCCGCCGCCGCGGCCTCGTCCCAGTTCGCTGGCATCGATCGTGATCACTTCCACGCCTGCCTTGCGCAGCAGCGTGTTGGTATAAGTGTTGCGGTCGTAGCCGATGACCACGCCGGGCTCGAGCGCCACCACGTTATTGCCGTCGTCCCACTGCTCGCGCTCCACCTCGTAGCTGTCGCCTCCGGTATGCACCGTGCGCAGCTTCTTCAAGCCCAACGCCGAGGCCACGACATCGAGGAAGCTCTGCTTTTCCCGGCGGACGTCGATGCCGCCTGGCTTGCTGTCGTCAGGGCGCAGGCTGAAGGCGACGATGGAGGCCACGGCTTCGGGATATATCGTCACCAGGTCGCGGTCGCAAAAGCTGAATACGGTATCCAGATGCATCGCGGACCGCGACCTGGGCAAGCCCGCGATGATGAGGCGTTCGGCGGCGCCCTGCCGGAAAAGGGAGCGTGCAAGCTGGCCGATGGCCTGATGCGACGTCCGTTCCCCCATGCCGATCAGCACGATGCCGTTGCCCAGCGGCATGACGTCGCCGCCTTCCAGGGTGGCCAGGCCATGGTCGATATCGGGATCGCCGTACCAGACCTGGAAATCGGCATGCGCGAACTCGGGATGGAACTTGTAGATGGCCGTGGTCAGCACGGTTTCCTGGCGCCGTGCCATCCAGTGCATGGGGTTCAACGTCACGCCGCCATAGATCCAGCAGGTGGTATCGCGAGTGAACAGCGTGTTCGGCAGCGGGGGCAGAATGAAGCTCGAGTGTCCCAGATAATCGCGGAACATCCTGACGATCTCGCTGGTATGGTTGCCCGGCAGGTCGTCTCCCGACACGCCGCCGATGAGGAACTCGGCGAGCCGGCTTGGTGCCTGCTCTTCCAGCCAGGCGCGCACTTCCTCCACCAGGCCGAGCCCGACATGATTGGCCGTGACCTTGCGGTCGAGAATCCAATTGCGAGCGTCGGGATTCTGCAGCGTCTCGGCCAGTAGCGTGGTCATCTCGAGGACCTCGACGCCGCGCTCTTGCATCTTGGCCACGAAATCGAAGTGGTCGCGCTTGGCCTGGCTGACCCAGATCACGTCATCGAACAGCAGGTCGTCGCAATTGCTTGGCGTGAGGCGCTGATGGGCCAGCCCCGGCGAGCAGACCAGGACCTTGCGTAACTTGCCGACTTCCGAGTGAACGCCGAGTGACACGGGAATCGTCATGATGAATCTCCTTGAACAGGGCCGATCCCGCCGGCTCATGCCGGCAGGGTCCGCATCAGAGCGACAGGTAACCGGTGTACAGACCGTACGCTGCAAGAGCGGCGCCGATCAGGACAGCGGCAAAGATCCACTTTTCCATGGGGCGAAAGACGGGGAGATGCTGCTCGCGCTTGGCCTTGGCGAAGAAGAGAGCGCCGGGCGCGTAGAGCAGTGCCGAGAGCAGGATGTACTGCACGCCTCCGGCATAGACCAGCCAGGCGCTGTAAATGACAGCGATCAGGGCAGTGATCAGATCCTTGCGGCGTTCATGCGGCTGTCGTTCGTAGGTCTCGCCGCGCCAGCTCACCAGGACGGCATAGGCGGCCGACCAGAAATAAGGCACCAGAATCATGGAGGTGGCCAGGTAGAACAGGCTCAGGTAGGTGGATTCGTTGAACAGCGTCAGGATCAGGAAAAGCTGGATCAGCCCGTTCGACACCCAGAGTGCGTTGCTCGGAACCTGTTTGGCATTCTCCTTTTTCAGGAAACTCGGCATCGTGTGATCGCGGGCACCGGCAAACAGGATCTCGGCACACAGCAGGGTCCAGGCCAGTAGTCCCCCCACCAGGGAGATCACCAGACCGAAACTGATCAGGATGGAGCCCCAGCGTCCCACGACATGTTCCAGCACGCCGGCCATGGACGGGTTCTGCAAGGTGGCCAGCTCGGGCTGGCGCATGACGCCCATGGACAGCACGTTGACCAGCACCAGCAGCAGGAGAACGCTCAAGAAGCCGATTACCGTGGCCCGGCCCACGTCGCGACGACTTTCGGCCCGGGCCGAGTAGATGCTGGCGCCTTCGATACCGATGAAGACCCAGACCGTGACCAGCATCATGTTCCTCACTTGATCCATGACGCTGCCGAGATCGGTGTTGCCGCGCCCCCAGAAGTCGCTCAGGAAAATGTCGCTATCGAAGGCGAAGGCCACGATGACAATGAAGACGATCAGTGGCACGACTTTCGCCACGGTCGTGATCAGGTTGATGAAAGCCGCTTCCTTGATGCCGTTCAGGATCAGGAAGTGAATGCCCCACAGCAGCAGGGAGGCGCAGACGATGGCGATAGGCGTATTGCCCTCACCGAAGACGGGAAAGAAATACCCGACAGTACTGAACAGAAGAACGAAATAGCTGACGTTGCCGAGCCAGGCGCTGATCCAGTAGCCCCAGGCGGACGAGAACCCCATGTAATCGCCGAAGCCTGCCTTGGCATAGGCGTAGATCCCCGAATCCAGATCGGGCTTGCGGTTGGCCAGTGTCTGAAAGACGAAGGCCAGCGTCAGCATGCCGATGGCGGTGATCAGCCATCCGATCAGGACGGCACCTGCACTGGCACTGGCGGCCATGTTCTGCGGCAAGGAAAAGATTCCGCCGCCGATCATCGAGCCGATGACGAGTGCGGTAAGAGCGCCTATTTTCAACTTCTGTGTAGACTGCACCATTTTTAGCCTCATCAAAGAAGAGGGTCTTCGTGGCTGGTAAGTTCGTGCCTAACTCATGGGTTATCCAACAAATCAATGGGCATGGATTTCATTGTCATCACCAGGGCAATTCGTTAGCTGGTATCGTGTATTGTATGCACACGTGTACCCATATAATTTGCTCTACATCAGCTTTGCGCTCTGTCTGAAAAGCGTCTGCGCTCACTCATGCAGCGTTAACAATCAGCTCGAGCGCGAGTCCGGACTCGGCGTCCCCATTAAAATGCTCATTTACACCACGTAAATCCGAATGCAGGCCCAGTCCGTTTATCGCCCGTCGATTTTTCAGACAAAACTTAGCTAACTGCTGTCGACGAAGATGAACGGCAATGAATACCTTGATGGTTTTCATTTTTTAGCGTCTCGAGCGGTCGAACACTGTTCTAGTCAATAAAGTTCGGAAGAAGGGCATGCCGGCCCCGCCGTGAGCCAGCGATGTCTTGCCGGTACCCGGCGGGCCGATCAGCAGGATAGACGCAGTGGAAAGAGCCCGCGTTCCTGCTACAGGTCGGCGCAATCCTTGCAACGGGTCGTGTAGGGCAAGGCCACGAGACGATCGGGCGCAATCGGGTCGCCGCACTCTTCGCAACGGTCGCCGACCTGGGCATCGATACGAACCAGGGCTCGCTCGACTTGGGCCAATTCCTCTTTTGCCTCCGCCTCGAGCTGCTCCACCACTTCGTCATTTTGAACTTCAAGCGCTTGCTCTTCGGGATTCTTGTCTAAGGGACCACTGGTACGGTGCTGATGGTCCTGATAGCGGCGAATACGTGTCTGGAGATCTGCCCGCAGCCCTTCCAGCAGGGCCTTTCTGTCTTGTGTCGCCATGATCCACCCGGCAAAGTTGCTTCAGGGAAAGTCATCAGGTCATTAAAGGCAATCGCGCAGCTCGTTACGCTCTGGCTGAAAAATGCCTGCGCTCACTCAGGCATTTTCAGCCAGAACTTAGGCCGAATCGTTGATCAGGCCGTCAGTAGCATCTTGATCGCTTTTTCCGAGGCGGCGCGTGAGAACACGTCATAGGCCTGCTCGATCTCGCTCAAGGCAAAACGATGCGTGATCAGACTCCCCGCATCGATACCACCGGCTTCGAGAAAGCGCATCAATACGGGGATAGTATTGGTATTTACCAGACCCGTGCGTACGGTGATGTTCTTGATCCAAAGATCCTCGATGCGGAGCTCGACGCTACGACCATGCACTCCGATATTGGCGAGCCGGCCACCGGGACGCAGGATGCGCTGGCAGGTATCGAACGACTCGGGAATGCCCACTGCCTCCATGGCCACGTCGACGCCTTCACCGTCGGTGAGTTTCATGACGGCCTCGACTGGGTCGGCACTTACGGCATCGGTTGCGCCCAGCTGGCGAGCCACGGCCAATCGATTTTCATCGGGGTCGACCATGATGATGCGGGCCGGTGAATAGAAGCGGGACGTGAGCAGGGCCGCCAGACCGATCGGGCCGGCGCCGACGATGGCTATGGTATCGCCGAGCTTGACCTCGCCATTGAGCGCGCCAATCTCATGCCCGGTGGGCAGAATGTCGCTCAGCATCAAGGCTGCGGCGGGATCGAGTGCCGGCGGTAAGCGGTAAAGACTATTGTCAGCATGCGGAATTCGCACGAACTCAGCCTGTGTGCCGTCGATCTTGTGTCCCAGAATCCAACCGCCATCGCGACAATGCGCGTACATGCCTCGTTTGCAATAGTCGCAATGCCCGCAGGAAGTGATACAGGAGATCAACACCTGGTCCCCGGGCTTTAGGCTGCTGACGCTGTTGCCGACTTCCTCGACAATACCGACTCCCTCGTGACCCAGGGTGCGGCCGGTCTCGACTGCGGGGACATCGCCCTTGAGTATATGCAGATCGGTTCCGCAGATGGTGGAGTGTGTTATTCGTACGATGGCATCGGTGGGCTTTTCGATACCCGGGCGAGACTTGTCCTTCCAGCTTTTTTGCCCCGCTCCTTCATAAACAAGCGCTTTCATTATCTTGTTCCTGTTTCGTGGCTTGAGAGCTCGACTAATGAATAATTAACATAGAAATATAAGGCGATAAAAAATTTGATCAGTATCAAGCATAGTATAGAAATGTCTTCACTAGGCAGTGAAGCTAATGATGGATAAAGATTGGCTTAGCGGTAGTGCATGACAGGAGCGCTCTGTTATAGCTAACTTCTATAACTGAAGGCACTAACGCCATCTACAACGAAAAGCTTACTACTCCTGCAGCTGAAGAGATTGCCGCGCATTCAATCTGGCTGTTGCGCAATAGTTACATGAAGTCGTTAAAATATGTAGTTTGATGTTTGCCTGGTTGGTTTGTTGATCCAAGTCAAAATATAAATTCTTTTGGCTTTTTTATATACTCGAAGAGCTTTCCAAGAAGAGATTACCCACTATAAGTAACCATGTGGTAGAAGCGTGTTCCGGTAAAGATTGATCGTCCGATATAAAAGTCATGATCATTACGATATAAAGTCACGAACTCTGTTATCACCGTCCGCGAGTGCACGGATCCAGGAGTACCGACGTGGATAAGACCGCCAATCAGCCTTTGCAAGCTAGCCAGGAGCCTTCCAGCCAAGAGCCTTCCTCAGTATCGTCCCATCGATCGTTGAATCCCTTGGAGGAGTTCGATCATATGGTGGAAGGGTTTTTCGAACGAAGCTGGATGAAGCCTTTCTTCAAAGACGACCTTGTGAAGGAGCGCCTAGGCTTTTTCGGTCAACACAACCCCAAGGTTGACATTGTCGATCGCGAAAAAGAGATCATCGTTCGCGCCGAAATGCCTGGCGTGGACCGCAAGGAGATTGATATCGAGATTACCGGTCACTCCTTGGTGATCAAGGGGCACCGTTCGGGAGAAGCGAAAGAAGAAAAGGAAAGGTATTACCATTCGGAGATGTGGCAAGGTTCCTTCGCGAGAACCATCGCCTTGCCGGTTGATGTCGATGAACATCATGCTGAAGCTAAATTCAAGGACGGCATCCTTACGATCACGTTGCCCAAGGCCAAGCAGGACGTGCGACGTAAATTAGAGGTCAAATAAGCCGAAGGCGCCGGTGACGATATCGTCACCGGCGCCATCTTCAATTCGAGTACATGACTTTATGAAGGCTATGGTGCTTGAGAAACAGGGCGGACCTATTCAGGAGAGGGACCGACCTATTCCTACGCCTGGGCCCGGGCAGGTGTTGCTCAAGGTTGAAGCCTGTGCGGTATGTCGTACCGATCTGCATTTGCTGGATGGTGAACTACCGGATATTTCGTATCCCATCATTCCCGGCCATGAGATCATTGGCCGCGTTGCGGGTTGTGGTCCCGGGGTTACGCTAGTGCATGGCGCTCGTCTGGGCGTGCCATGGCTGGGCTATAGCTGTGGCGAGTGCTGGTATTGCTCACATGAGCAGGAAAACCTTTGTGACCGGGCTCGCTTTACCGGTTACCAGATCGATGGTGGCTTTGCCGAATACACCCTGGCGGATCATCGCTTCTGCTTTCCCATCAGTCCCGACTATAGTTCAGCAGCGGCGGCACCGCTGATGTGCGCTGGCCTGATCGGTTACCGTTCCTTGAGCATGTGTGGCAATGATCTGCAGCGCCTGGGTATCTACGGTTTTGGCGCCGCGGCCCATATCGTGGCCCAAATCGCCCTATGGCAGGGTGTCGAGCTATACGCCTTTACTCGTCCGGGAGATGAACGTGCCCAACTGTTTGCGCAACAGCTGGGGGCAACTTGGGTAGGTAACTCCGATCAGCTTCCCGATGTGCCACTGGATGCAGCAATTATCTTTGCCCCTGTCGGGGGGCTTGTGCCCGCTGCACTGCGTGCAGTGCGTAAGGGCGGTCTGGTGGTCTGCGGCGGAATTCACATGAGTGATATTCCCTCCTTCCCCTATGCGCTGCTCTGGGGTGAACGCCAGTTGCGTTCAGTGGCCAACCTGACCCGCAAGGACGGCGAGAAATTTCTGGAGTTGATCTCCAAGGCAACCGTCCGGACCAGGATAGAGCATTACCCGCTTCATGCCGCCAATGAAGCACTCAGGCATCTTAGGGACGGCAAGCTGACCGGTGCTGCTGTGTTGGTAATGGCTGGAAATGAATAACTATGGTTAACAAGAGATATCGCTTACCGCTCGCAGCACCGGAATATAAATTCTATATCGCATAGCCGTGTACTGTTTCGGGTCAACTTGGGCCATGCCGGCAAGGCCGCCACAGGCGTCAAGCTGCCGGGCTGTGTCTCGGATTCTGCCTCTCCGGCTCAGGGAGTGAGCTAGCCGCAAAGAGCGATCGTGATGAACCGGCGAACAGATGGCGTGTCCTGCGACCGGACGATGATCGGAGATATTCGATGTCGATTCGTAATCTGAATGCGCTGTTTTCTCCCGCCACGATTGCTCTGATCGGTGCCAGTAACCGTCCTGGCTCAGTGGGTGCCGTGCTGGCGCGCAATCTCTTCGAGGCCGGTTTCGAGGGGCCTATCCTGACCGTGAATCCAAGAGAGCGGGCCATTCGTTCGGCCCTAAATTACCACACCATCAGCGAACTGCCGCTGGCCCCCGATCTGGCAATCATCGCGACGCCGCCCGATACCGTGCCGGAGCTGATCCGCGAACTCGGGGAACGGGGCTGTCGTGCTGCGGTGGTGATCACGGCCGGTTTCGGCGAGGGAGAGCGTGCGGATGGCAAGGCGCTCAAGCAGGCGATGCTGGAAGCAGCCAGGCCCTACCTGATGCGCATCGTCGGGCCCAATTGCCTGGGTATCCTGGTGCCGCACCGGGGAATCAATGCCAGCTTCGCGCATCTCACGCCACAGAAAGGCGACGTGGCCTTCGTCACCCAATCGGGCGCGGTGGCGACCTCCATCCTCGACTGGGCCTCGGCGCGTGGCATCGGCTTTTCGCATGTGGTTTCCCTCGGTTCGATGAGCGATGTCGATTTCGGTGACATGCTCGATTACCTGGCCCTCGACCCCAAGACACGGTCCATTCTTCTCTACGTCGAGGCCGTTACCGAGGCACGCAAGTTCCTGTCGGCGGCCCGCATGGCCTCGCGCAACAAGCCCGTGGTGGTGGTCAAGGCCGGGCGCAGCGATGCCGGTGCCAAGGCCGCGCTGTCGCATACCGGCGCACTGGCCGGCGCCGATGCCGTCTATGCCGCCGCGTTCCGGCGCGCAGGGATGCTGCGGGTCAACACGCTCGATGAGTTGTTCCAGGCCGCAGGCACCTTGGCCACCGGCATCCGCGTGAAGGGCGACCGGCTGGCCATTCTCACCAATGGCGGAGGAATCGGTGTCCTGGCGGTCGATGAGCTGGCTGACATGGATGGACACCTGGCCGAGCTCTCCGAGGCGACGCTGGCGCGCCTGGATGCCTTTCTGCCCAAGGCGTGGTCGCATGCCAATCCCGTCGATATCCTTGGCGATGCGCCCGGGCGGCGCTATGCCGGCGCACTCGAAGCCTTGCTCGACGAGCAAGGAGCGGATGCGATTTTCATCATCAACTGCCCGGTGGCGGTCGCCGATAGCTTGGACGCTGCCCGGGCCGTGGTCGAGACGCTCGGCACGCGACGACCGGCAGTCCTGACCTGCTGGCTGGGCGAAGGGGCACCGGCCGAGGCCCGGCGCCTGTTCGCCGAGAAACGTATCCCATCTTACGAAACGCCGGAGCAAGCCATTCGGGCCTTCCGGCACCTGTCCAGCTACTGGCGGAATCAACAGGCCCTGATGGAGACACCACCGGCCATTTCCGATGCCCTCATCATCGATCAGGCCAGGGCGAACGCTATCATCGACAGCGTGCTCCGGGACGGACGTCATGTACTGACCGAGCCAGAGGCGGCGGGGGTGCTGGCAGCTTATGGAATCCCGACGGTACCGGCCATCATGGCGCGGACCCCCGAGGACGCGAGCGAGGCAGCCCGACAGCTGGGTTTCCCCGTCGTATTGAAGATCCTGTCGCGCGATATCTCGCACAAGTCCGATGCAGGAGGCGTGCAACTGAATCTGGCTTCGCCCGCTGCCGTGACGCAGGCGGCCGAGGATATGCTCGCCACGGTTCGCCGGGTGGTCCCCGGGGCGCGGGTCGACGGCTTCAATGTGCAGCCGATGATTCGTCGGCCCGGGGCATACGAACTGATTCTGGGCGTCTCGGAAGATAGCGTCTTCGGTCCGGTCATCCTGTTCGGGCAAGGAGGGACGGCAGTCGAGGTCATCGGTGACCGGGTCATCGGTCTCCCGCCGCTCAACCCCCTCCTGGCAGAAGAAATGATCCAGGCGACACGTATCTCGCGCCTGCTACGCGGTTACCGCGATTGTCCTGCGGCCGACCTCGAGGCGATCACGCTGACGCTCATCAAGCTATCGCAACTGGCCAGTGACCTGGACCGCGTGGCCGAGCTCGATATCAATCCGCTCCTGGCCGATGCCTCAGGGGTGATCGCCCTGGATGCGCGTATCGTGGTCAGGACGGACCATGGCCAGCGGCGTCCGCTGGCCATTCGCCCATACCCGCAACAGCTCGAGCATGTCATCGAGACACGCAATGGCCAGCGCTATTTCCTGCGTCCCATTCGCCCCGAAGACGAAGGCGCACTGGTCGACATGCTTCGTCATTCCTCGCCCGATGATGTGCGACTGCGCTTCTTTGGGGCCATTCGCGGGTTCGATCATGCCTTCGCGGCTCGCCTGACCCAGATCGACTATGACCGGGAAATGGCCTTCGTGGCGATGCCGCCGGACAGGCAGGAGATCGTCGGTGTCGTCCGCCTGTCTGCCGACCCCGACAAGGAGAGCGCCGAATTCGCGATCATGGTGCGTAGCGACATGAAAGGCACCGGGCTTGGCTATCGGCTCATGCAGCAGATTCTCGCTTATGCCCGTGATAGCGGTATCCGCCAGGTATTTGCCGATATATTGCGGGAGAACCAGGCCATGCGGCAGATGGCGGAAGAGCTGGGCTTCGTGGTCCAGCCCATGGAGGATGGGGCAGACACCGTGACGGTGACGCTCAGTCTGTAACGGCAATACGCCATTGCCCGCTCACGTTGATTGCCAGGGAGACGGTATGGAGATACCCACCGCCACACGCAATGTCGATTCTCTACCCGCTAGTCAATCCCCCGAGGTCCATGCCCGACAGGTCGATGACGTCCTGACATCGCTGGGGGCCTCGCCCGCCGGCTTGTCGGAAGACGAAGCGACCAGACGCCTGGCGAGGTACGGACGTAACCAACTGCCGGCAGTGGCCGGCCGCCATCCGCTGTTTCGCTTTCTCGCGCAGTTTCATAATGCCCTGATCTATTTTCTGCTGGTGGCCGCCGCCGCGGCATCGCTACTGGGGCATTTTGTCGATGCGGCAGTCATCGTCACCGTGGTGCTGGTCAACGCCGTGGTCGGTTTTGTCCAGGAGGGCAAGGCGGAAAAGGCGCTGAATGCGATCCGCAACCTGATCGCACCGCAGGCGCACCTGATGCGGGAAGGCCGACGGATCAAGGTGCCGGTCGATGAAATCGTGCCTGGCGACATCGTGTCGCTGGAGGCCGGGGACCGAGTCCCTGCCGATCTGCGGCTCATCCGGGCCCATGCGTTGCGCGTCGAGGAAGCCATTCTGACCGGCGAATCGGTGGCGGCAGAGAAGCGGGAGACGCCGGCACCGAAGGAGGCGGCACTCGGTGACCGTCATTCCATGGTGTATTCGGGCACGCTAGTGGCCACCGGTCAGGCGACAGGGGTCGTTACCGCCACCGGCAGCGATACCGAGATCGGGCGAATCAGCGCGCTGCTGCGCGAGGTCCAGCCCTTGACCACGCCGTTGCTGCGCCAGATCAACCGCTTCGGAACGCAGTTCACCTGGATTACGCTGGGCGTGTCCGCGGCATTGTTTGCCTTTGCGGTGCTGCTACGCGGCTATGCCTGGCCGGACGCCTTGATTGCCGTGGTGGCCTTGGCCGTGGGCGCCATCCCCGAAGGCCTGCCGGCGGTCATCACCATCACGCTGGCCATCGGCGTGCAGCGCATGGCACGGCGCAATGCCGCGATCCGGCAACTACCCGCCGTGGAAACCCTGGGGGCCACGTCGGTTATCTGCTCCGACAAGACCGGCACGCTGACCCGCAACGAGATGACGGCGCGGCGACTGGACGTCCCTGGTGGCCGGTTTACGGTTACCGGCGCGGGCTATGTGCCGGAGGGGCGTCTGGAAGCCGAACCGGCAGGCAGCGCTGCGGAGGATCAGCGGCTGGCGGACAGCAGGAGGCTGATTCTGGCCGGACTGCTCTGCAACGACGCCCAACTGAACCAGACCGGCGGGGAGTGGCATGTCATCGGCGATCCGATGGAAGGGGCGCTCGTGACGCTGGCTCTCAAGGCCGGCCTGGATCCGGAGCGTACACGCCATGAATGGTCGCGCCTCGACGAGATTCCCTTCGATGCCAAGCACCGATTCATGGCCACGCTCAACCGTAATGCAGCGGGTGAATGCCGGATCTTCGTCAAAGGGGCACCGGATGAACTTCTGCAGTCATGCACGGCCCAGGCTGAGGGCGAGGGCCGTGTGGCGCTGGATCGAGGCGCCTGGGCGGCACGGATCGCGGAAGCGGCCGCCCAGGGCGAGCGGGTGCTCGGCTTTGCCGTCAAGCCGATGCCTTCCGATCGCGACAAGATGGAGTTTGCCGATCTTGAGGACGGCCTGGTCTTTGTCGGCCTGGTCGGGTTCATCGACCCGCCGCGCGAGGAAGCCATGGCCGCCATCGAGGAGTGCCACTCCGCCGGGATCGCGGTGAAGATGATCACCGGCGACCATGGTACGACGGCAGCGGCCATTGCCCGCCAACTGGGGCTGGGTGAGAATCCGCGCGTGCTTACCGGGCGTGAGCTCGACGCCATTGCGGATAGTGACCTGCCAAGCCTTGTGGCCGAGACCAGTGTCTTTGCCCGAACCAACCCCGAGCACAAGCTGCGCATCGTCCGGGCACTGCAATCGAGCGGCGCCATCGTGGCGATGACGGGGGATGGGGTCAATGATGCACCATCGCTGAAGCAGGCGGATGTGGGGATCGGCATGGGGCACAAGGGGACCGATGCGGCGAAGGAGGCATCGCAGATGGTTCTGCTCGATGACAATTTCGCTTCCATCGTGTCCGCGGTGAACGAAGGCCGGGTAGTCTATGACAATATTCGCAAGGTGGCGGCATGGACACTGCCGACCAATGGCGGCGAGGTGCTGGCCGTCATTGCCGCGATCCTGTTCAACTTTGCCATGCCGATGTCGGCTGTCCAGATCCTGTGGATCAACCTCGTCACGGCGGCCACGCTCGGCCTGGCTCTGGCGTTCGAGCCGGCCGAGCCCAATGTCATGCGTCGCCGGCCCAGGCCGGTCGATCAGGGGCTGCTCACCCCCTTTCTCATCTGGCGTGTCGTGCTCGTGTCGTTGTTGTTCCTGGCCGCGGCGCTGGGCGTTTTCTTTTACTCGCTTGGCCGCGGGGACGAGTTGGCCATGGCCCGTACCCTGGTGGTCAACACGATCGTGGTGCTGGAGGTCTTCTATCTCTTCAACGTACGCTACCTGCACATGACCTCGTTCAATTGGCGCGGTGTGCTGGGTACTCCCGCGGTGCTGATGGCGGTCACTGTCGTCGTCATCGCTCAGTGTGCATTCACCTACCTGCCGCTCATGCAGGGAGTGTTCGATACCCGGGCGGTTGCTCTCGCCGATGGAGCGCTGATCATCGGTACGGGCATCGCCCTCATGATCGTGCTGGAGCTCGAAAAGGTACTGATGCGGCGAGCGGGTTGGCTAGGGCGCTGAGTGAGACGAGAAGATGCCCAGGCAGGCAACGCACTGCCTACTCTTTGGATTCCGTGCTTTCGGCTACGCTTCTCGAGCTTAAGAGAGCTGATGGCGCGCTTAGCCAATGGCAGTTCCCCAGACCTTTTCTAGAGCCCGAAGCGCAGTGCTGACGATAGGATCCTCGCGCTGTTCCCGACGCCAGATAATGCTGAGTGCACAGGGCAAGTGCACATCGGGCACCACGGCGAGTCCGCGTTCCTGACGTTCCTGGATGGCGACAGCATCCCGCGCCAGGCTCAGCCCGACGCCGGCGCGTACCAGGTCGAGCATGGACATCTCCTGATCCACCTGGGCGACGCGCCGTCGTGTTACCCCTGACGGAGCGAGCACGTTCTCGATGAGGCGGTGATGCACGGAAGTTGGCGGTGTCACGATCCATGGCAGCTCGGCCAGATGCTCCCAATCGGTATCTTCGAAATGACGCTCCCAGCCGGCGGGTGCGATGATCTGATAGTGGAATCGTGTGAGTTCGAATCCCTCTATCTCGTCTACTTCCTGCCGTATGGCCGGCAACGCTCCCGGTGCCTCAAGAAAGAAGCCGATATCCAGCTCGCGGCGCTGCAGACGCTCTAGCACGGTACCGCTCATGCCATGGAGCAACTCGGTTTCGATCTGAGGAGCCCGTTCCACGAGCCGCTGCAGGAAGGCACCGAGACGGATGAACTCAGGGTCGACAATGGTGCCGATGCGTAGCTTGCCACGCACTGTGGTATGCAGGGTGCGTGCGGCGAGGTCGAAAGCGTCGACAGCGGCCAGTGCCTTCTCGGCTGCGGAAAGCAGGGCATGGCCATCCGGTGTCAGGGCCAGGCCTTGCGGATGGCGTATGAACAATGTGCGTCCGACCTGCTCCTGGAACTGCTTGAGCTTGAGACTGACGGCGGGCTGGGTCAGGTGAAGGATTTCGGCGGCGCGGGAAACGCTGCCTTCACGGGCCACATTGACGAAGGCGCGCAGAGCGCGAAGGTCACGCATGTCGGCTCCCCGTCGAGAACATTGCACATCCTATAGGATATAAGGCTTTCTTATATCTCATTTTTGAATTTCTCAATTGCTTGGCTCTTTCCGATCCCGATAGCTTTGTTGAATACCCCGGGTTTCGCTGATTACAACGACACAGGTAAGCATGCCATGACGATCTCTTCTATCGACCATTATATCAATGACCATATGACGGCAGGTGACAGTACGCGCCGCCAGGACGTCACCAACCCGGCCACGGGAAAGACGACCGGGCAGGTGGCGCTGGCCTCCCGAGCCGATGTCGATGCTGCGGTCGCTGCCGCCACGGCGGCGTTTCCCGCCTGGGCGGACACGCCGCCGATCCGGCGTGCGCGAGTCTTGTTCCGCTTCCTGGAGCTGCTCAATGCGCACAAGGAAGAACTGGCCCGGGCCATCACCGCGGAGCATGGCAAGGTATTCAGTGACGCGATGGGCGAGGTGGCGCGTGGCATCGATATCGTCGAGTTCGCCTGTGGTATTCCGCAACTTCTCAAGGGGGACTACACCGAGCAGGTCAGTACCGGCATCGACAACTGGACGATGCGCCAGCCGCTGGGCGTGGTGGCCGGCATCACGCCATTCAACTTCCCGGTCATGGTGCCGATGTGGATGTTCCCGGTAGCTCTTGCCGCAGGCAACACCTTCATTCTCAAGCCGAGCCCGCTCGATCCCAGCCCATCGTTGCTGATGGCCGATCTGCTCAAGCAGGCCGGATTGCCGCAAGGCGTATTCAATGTCGTCCAGGGAGACAAGGAGGCGGTCGAGGCGCTGATCGAGCACCCCGAGGTGCAAGCATTGAGTTTCGTCGGTTCCACGCCGATCGCCAATCACATCTACGAACAGGGGGCACGCCACGGCAAGCGCGTACAGGCGCTTGGTGGTGCCAAGAACCACATGGTGGTGATGCCGGATGCCGATCTCGACAAGGCTGTCGATGCGCTGATCGGGGCGGCCTACGGCTCTGCCGGCGAGCGTTGCATGGCGGTCAGCGTGGCGGTGCTGGTGGGAGAAGCTGGCGACAAGCTGGTGCCGCGCCTGGCCGAGCGGGCACGTGAGCTCAAGATCAAGAATGGCATGCAGGCCGACGCCGAGATGGGGCCGATCGTCACCCGGGCGGCACATGAGCGCATTCTCGGCTACATCGAGAAGGGGGTGGCCGAAGGTGCCGAGCTGGTGGTCGATGGCCGCGAATTCGACGCCACGACTACCGGCGATGGCTGCGGCGAGGGCTTCTGGATGGGCGGCTCGCTGTTCGATCATGTCGAGCCGCAGATGGCCATCTATCGCGAGGAGATCTTCGGGCCGGTGCTGGCATGCGTGCGGGTGCCGGATATCGCTTCCGCCATCGAACTGATCAACGCCCACGAGTTCGGCAACGGCGTGAGCTGCTTCACCGAGAGCGGTCACGTGGCGCGGGAATTCGGCCGGCGCATCCAGGTGGGAATGGTCGGCATCAATGTGCCGATCCCGGTACCCATGGCATGGCACGGTTTCGGTGGCTGGAAACGCTCGCTGTTCGGTGACATGCATGCCTATGGTGAAGAGGGCGTACGTTTTTACACCAAGCAGAAGTCGATCATGCAGCGCTGGTCGAACAGCATCGAGGCCGGTGCCGAATTCGTCATGCCCACCGCCAAATAAATAGGCGGCGCGAGAGGAGGCATGCCATGAGCCAGCACCATTTCGACTATATCATCGTGGGCGCGGGTACCGCCGGGTGCCTGCTTGCCAACCGCCTGAGCGCCGACCCCACCAGGCGTGTGCTGCTGATCGAGGCAGGCGGGCAGGATAACTACCACTGGATTCACGTGCCGGTGGGCTATCTCTACTGCATCAACAATCCCCGTACCGACTGGCTGTTCAAGACCGAGCCGGATGAAGGGCTCAATGGTCGTTCCCTGATCTATCCGCGTGGCAAGGTGCTGGGCGGCTGTTCGAGCATCAACGGCATGATCTACATGCGTGGCCAGGCGCGTGACTACGATCATTGGGCGAGCGTGACCGGCGAGCAGGCGTGGGGCTGGGAGGCCTGCCTGGAAGACTTCAAGCGCCACGAGGATCATTATCGACTGGACGATGCCCATGCCGCGGAGGGTTTTCAGCGCTTTCATGGGCATGGCGGCGAATGGCGGGTAGAGCGGCAGCGGCTCAAATGGCAAGTGCTGGACGATTTCGCCCTGGCTGCCCAGCAAGCAGGCATCCCGGCGACCGAAGACTTCAATCGCGGCAACAACGAAGGTGTGGCCTACTTCGATGTCAACCAGCGCAACGGCTGGCGCTGGAATACCGCCAAGGCATTTTTGCGTCCTGTCCTCAAGGCGCGCGCTAACCTCACGCTGTGGCACGCCAGTCAGGTCCATCGGCTGCTGTTTGAGCCGGATACCCAGGGCACGCCGCACTGCTGTGGCGTCGAACTCAAGCGCGACGGTCAGATGCTCAAGGTCGCAGCTCATCGCGAGGTGGCATTGTGTGCCGGTGCCATCGGCTCACCACAAATACTGCAGCTTTCGGGCATCGGCCCCGAAGCGCTCCTCAGGCGCCACGATATCGCACCGGTGCGGGTGCTGCCGGGAGTGGGCGAGAACCTGCAGGATCATTTGCAGATTCGTTCGGTCTATCGTGTCACCAGTGCCAAGACGCTCAATGCCATGGCCTCGACCCTGTGGGGCAAGATGGGTATCGGCCTGGAATATCTTCTCAGACGCACCGGGCCGATGAGCATGGCCCCTTCCCAGCTCGGGGCGTTCGCGCGCAGCTCGGCGGAGCATGAGTACCCCAACGTCCAGTATCATGTTCAGCCGCTGAGTCTGGAGGCTTTCGGCCAGCCGCTGCATACCTGGCCTGCCATCACCGCCAGCGTGTGTAATCTCAACCCCACCAGTCGCGGTCACGTGCGCATCAAGAGTGCCGATCCCGGCGCGGCGCCGGCCATTTCGCCGTGCTATCTGAGTACTGATGAAGATCGCAAGGTGGCGGCGGATTCACTGCGTCTTACCCGTCGCATTGCCGAACAGCCGGCCTTCGCCAAGTACGAGCCGGAAGAGGTCAAGCCGGGCGTGCAGTACCAGACCGACGAAGACCTCTGGCGACTCGCGGGGGATATCGGTACGACGATTTTTCATCCCGTGGGAACGGCAAGGATGGGACGCCAAGATGATCCGACGGCGGTGGTCGATCCGCAACTGCGTGTGCGAGGGGTCGTGGGGCTGCGCGTGGTGGATGCCAGCATCATGCCGACCATCACCAGCGGCAACACCAACTCGCCGACGCTGATGATTGCCGAGAAGGCGGCGTGCTGGATGCTGGCGGCAAACCCCTGACAGCCATCGTTTCGTCGCGTGGTGCCTCGAGTCAGGAAAGCGACGTGGTACTCTGTCGGCCTATCAATGCCAGGGGCGCCGTATGGCCAGTAACCACCACGACACCGGATACAAGGAACTCTTCAGTTACCCCGAATTCGTTCAGCAGCTCATCGAGGGCTTCGCGCCATCCGATGTCGCTGAGCTGATGGATTTTACGACCCTCAAGAATCACAGCGGCAACTACATCACGCCCCTGTTCGAGGAGAAGTTCGAAGATGTGGTGTGGTCGGTGGAAGTTGACTGGCAGGGCGTGACGCAGCGGGTATTCCTTTACATCCTGCTGGAATTCCAGTCCTCGGTGGATCACCGCATGCCGATCCGCCTGATGCATTACGTGGCCTGCTTCTACGACCATCTGCTCAAGAACAAGGTCACTACGCCTGGTGAGGGGCTGCCCCCCGTGCTGCCCATCGTGCTTTACAACGGCTCTCAGCGCTGGTCAGCGCCGCAGGATATCTACGATATGGTAAGGCCGGAACCCCCGGGCTTCCTGCGGGTCTACCAGCCCCACCTGCGTTATTATCTGATCGACGAGGGGCGTTATACTGACGAAGAGCTAGCCGCGCGACAGACACCTTTGAGCGGCGTGTTCGGTATCGAGAACGCTTCTCTAGGGCGGGAGGCCCTGCAACGGGCCGTCGACCGGATCGTGGCGATCATCCAGGCTGACCCTAACAAAGACCGCATCGACACGATCGTTACCCGCTGGCTGAAACGCCACTTGCAGCGGCTCGGGGCCGACATCAACCTGGATCGGCTCAACAGCTTGATAGAGGATAGAGATATGCTCGCGGAAAACCTGGAAAACTGGGCGAAGAAGGAACGTCAGGAAGGGCGCCAGGAAGGACGTCAGGAAGGGCGGCAGGAAGGCTTTGCAGGCTTGCTGCGTGTGCAGCTCGTTTTCAAGTTTGGTGAACTGCCGTCCTGGGTGGATGAGAAACTCGCGAAGGCGTCTGATGCACAGCTGAGTGCTTGGGGGACCCAGTTGCTGACTGCCAACACGCTAGGTGAGCTGTTCGACGACTGAGTTTTTCTTTCAGGGATTTGGCTGAGGCGGTCCTCCGTTTACTGGGGTTCACCGAAGTGTTCGAACCTCTTCTGGCGGAAACATGCGACACGCTACTGGCACCCGGCATGCGAAGGCATGCCGGGTGCGCTTTGCTACCGATTATCTACTGTACCGCGGGGGCTTTCGGTTGGGCCCTCCAATGACGCACGCCGGCATCCACCAATGCCATGATGATCATCGAGGCTCCGACAAGAGGGAAGATCACCCCTCCGATCGCGAGCAGCGCAAGGACGCCGCGTAGCCTGCGTGGGTCACGTGGTGCCGGCGGCACACCGAGTTTTCCGCTGGGACGGCGCTTCCACCACATGACACCCGACGATACGCACAGCAGGACGATGCCGGCGCATGCCAGGGCGAGAATGATCTGGTTGGCTATGCCGTACTGCTGCCCCAGGTGGACATTGACTCCCCACTCCAGTGTACGTCCCATCGGGCCGTAGTCGGCATAGCGCATGTCGAGTAGCGGTTTGCCGCTGTACTGGTCCAGATGCACGACACGCTGCAGGCTCAGATCATTGGGATAGATGGAGCCGGTATATACCCCTTCAGGGCTGTTGGGCAGATTGATCGCATAACCCGGTGCCAGGCCCAGCGAGTCGAACGCTGCCACTGCACGGTCCAGGCCGATGGGCGATACCGTACTGTCCGAGGATGTCGGAAGGCGTGCCTGCTCCAGCGACCAAGTCGTCAGCTCGCGCTCGGCAAGCCGGGCGTCGGACATGGGAATGTTGACGCGAACGCCGTCGGGATAACCGAAATTATTGCCGTTGGCCCACTCGTTGACCTTGCTACCCCAGAGTGTCGACCAAGGCATGCCGGTGATCGCCAGGAACAGTATGAATCCGCCGACGAACACTCCCGTCACGGCATGCAGGTCGCGCCAGAATACCCGTTTTGCAGGTCTCGAGCGTACCGTCAATACGCCGCCCCGTTGGCCACGGGGCCACCAGAGATAGAGGCCGGTCAGCACCAACAAGATCGACCAGCCGGCCACGATCTCGATGATCAGGCTCGCTGTCGAACCGAAATAACTGAGACTGTGCAGATGACGGATCAGCCACATCACGCTACCCCGGTAGGGCATGCTACCGGTTACCTCAGCCGTATAGGGATTGACGAAGACGGCCTGTTGATCGCCATCTGACGTAAGGATATCGATCTCGGTGGCCCTGTCGGAGGCTGCCGGAGTGACATAACGGAATACCTCCCCCGGCTGCGCCTCGAGTGCCGCTGTCAGCTGGGTCTGGGGGGAGACCGGTGTGGCACCTTCGGCTTCTACCTGCATACGGTCGGCATACAGCCATTGGTCTATTTCATTGTCAAACAGGTAAAGCGCTCCGGTCACGGCGAGCAGGATCAAAAACGGGATCACCATCAGTCCCGCATAGAAGTGCCAGCGCCAGACGGCGCGGTACAGGTCATTGGTTTCTCGGCTTGTACGAGACATAGCGCATCTTCCTCAGGGGAGACATCGTCGGCGTACGTGTGAAACGCGTGCGATGTCATCAATCCAGGCGTGGGAAAAACGGCTCCGGCGGGATATCGCTTGCAAGGCCCGCTGTCCGTCGATTATGTCGTCGTTGTGCTTGATGGCTGCCGGTTAAACGGAACAGGGACAACGCAACGACAGGGCTTGACCTGACATTCCGTCAGGAAAGCGCGGCCGGAGGGGCTCGAGTCAGCGCGTGAGGAAAGACAGCAAGTGTGCCATATCCCAAACGGATGGCAGTAAGCCGCTGAGACGATGCCGGCGGCGAGGCCTGCGTCGTCTGGGGCAGGGCCGTTTCGAGCACGGGCACGTGCTGGAACAGCGAGCAATAGTCACACTGTTGATGCCAGCTAAAGACGGCTTTCGTATGAAGCGAAGCGAAGGCCGTGGCCGGCTTGTTCACCGCCGAGGTTGATATACCCGAATGGTGGGCGGGCTTCACCCGGTCGAACGCACTGAGCTGGCCGATGACCGGCCCCATCATCAGCAACAGCATCGCCAGCAACGCCAAGTGGGCAGCGCGCTGAGAAGCTCGACAGTTGATCTGGCGAAGTGACATAGGGCGATACGGGGCAGAGAAAGTCCGCTATGGTAAGCCATGCCTACGGGAACGTATGCAGCCAGATACGTGATCTTTTGACGCACCCAAGTTTTTATATGGCACCGGGGCAACCCGTCGTTGAGAGAGTTCTGTTGCGGCGGGATACGCAAGCGGCGTCCGCCGCTACCACGGTGCGCTGACATGGCGCATCAAGGCGCGGGAAAGGGGAAACCTGGTGCAATCGGCCAGCCAAATTTCAGCTTTTCGGCAGCGCCTCTTCATCTGCTAGGTTCTGGATTCGTTTTCTTGTCATTGATAAGAAACAAACTTATTTTTCTGGCATGGAATTTCCATATAAGAACATGATGAGGATTTTTATCCTGCGCCATTGGCATATGAGACAAGCAGCCTTCATGGCAGCCAGGACGCGTCGATGAAAGCCAAGCAATTCCATGTCATCTGACCATGAGACTCGTTAGATGACGCACCGAGTGAGCTGGCGTGCTCCCCTAAGTTCTGTCTGAAAAGTCGGCGAGCGATACTCAGGCAAGGCAAAAATCAGCGATAAAGCGGAGTTTACGTGCTGTAAATGAGCACTTTGAGCTGGTTTTTAACACTGCATGAGTGAGCGCAGACATTTTTCAGACAGAGCGTAGTCCCCTTTACGGGGACTTCTTTTATGCCTGCACTTTATTTCAATGGTCGCACGGGGCGGATTGGCTCGGACCGATGGGGTGTCGTCGAGCACTTGCGAATCCATTTATCGTGACGATATCGCCGGCAGCCAGAGCGCAAGAGCGATCAGCGTGGCCAGCAGTACCGGTGGAGTGATCACCAGCCCGACCTTCATGTACTGCCCCCAGCTGATTCGGTAGCCCTTGCCGGCCAGTACGTGCAGCCAGAGCAGTGTGGCGAGACTGCCAATGGGCGTGAACTTGGGTCCCAGATCGTTGCCGATGACGTTGGCGTAGACCATGAGTTGCTGCGTGTGATTCGCTACGTGCGCCTGATCTATGGCCAACGCGCCGACCAGGGTCGATGGCATATTGTTCATCAGCGAGGCCAGAATGGCGGAGGCAAAACCCGTGCCGAGGGTAGCCATGACGTCCCCCTGCTGGCTCAGCCACACCAGGACATCCGCCGCCCAGGCCGTGAGCCAGGCATTGCCCAGTCCGTACACGACGAGGTACATGCCTATGGAAAACAACACAATCTGCCAAGGGGCATTCTTCAGTACCTTTCTGAGCGAGACGACATGCACATGCCCGGGAGAAAGCCACCGCCCGGCGATAGCCATCAGGATGAGCGCCGCCGTTCCCATGATGAAAGAGAACGGAATCTCCCATTGGGCGGTCACGAATAGTGCCACCAACAAGACGGTCAATAGCGGGAATGCTGCCCGAAAAACCTGGTGGTCACGGATGGCCGTTGCTGGCGCCTCCAGCCGTTCGACCCGATATTGGGCGGGTATCTGCTTGCGGAAGTAGATGCCCAGGACCAGCAGAGTGGCGGCCAACGATACCAGGTCGACCGGCACCATCACCTGAGCGTAACGATCGAAGCCAATCTCGAAGTAATTGGCGCTGACGATATTGACCAGATTCGAGATGACCAACGGCAAACTGGTCGAATCTGCCACGAACCCCGTCGCAATGATGAAGGCCAATGCCGCGCCGGGGCGGAACTCGAGCCGAGCCAGGATGGCCACCACGATGGGTGTCAGCAGGAGTGCTGCGCCATCGTTGGCGAACACGGCGGCAATGAGCGCACCCAGCATGACGATCAGCGGAAACAGCAGTCGCCCCCGTCCATTGCCCCATCTGACGATGTGCAGGGCGGCCCAGGCAAAGAACCCCGCCTCATCCAGAATCAGGGAAATGATGATCAACGCCACGAAGGTGAAGGTGGCATCCCAGACGATATGCCAGACAACGACGACGTCATGCCAATCGACGACGCCCGCCAGCAAGGCCACTGCAGCACCGCCCAGGGCGCTCCAGCCAATGCCGAGCCCCTTGGGCTGCCAAATGACGAGTACCAACGTGACCAGAAAGATCGCAAAGGCCAGCATGTAGACATTCCCTATCAATGCGTCTTTTGATTGACTCGCGTGGAGACGGCTTCGGCACTCTCGACACGCTCCGAGTAGCGGTCGGTGAGGTAGGCTGCTCGGCCTCGCGTCAGCCAAGTGAACTTCACCAGTTCTTCGCAGACATCGACGATACGCAGGTAGAGCGGAGACAGCCGCATCCGCCCGGCTTCATCGAACTCGTCGAAGGCCTTGGGTACCGAGGACTGGTTGGGGATAGTCAGCATGCGCATCCAGCGCCCCAGAATGCGCAACTGGTTCACGGCATTGAAGCTCTGGCTGCCACCGGAAACCTGCATGATGGCCAGTGTCTTGCCTTGAGTCGGTCGAACACCGCCAAGGGCCAGGGGAATCCAGTCGATCTGAGCCTTCATGATGCCGGTCATGGCGCCATGCCGCTCGGGACTGACCCACACCATACCCTCGCTCCACCCGGCCAGTTCGCGCAGTTCCTGTACTTTCGGGTGGTCGGCTTCGGCATCATCCGGCAGCGGCAATCCCGAGGGATTGAACGTGCGAACGTCACAACCATACCAGCGTAGCAAGCGTCCGGCTTCTTCCGACACGAGGCGCGAGTAGGAGCGCTCCCGCAGTGAACCGTACAGCACCAGTATACGTGGCGGATGCCGGGACTGGTCGGGGCCGGCTAACGTATCGATATCGATGGGCTGCAAACGCTCAAGGTCAATGTTGGGTAGCTGATCCAGACTCATGATGCCGTTCCCCCGAGACGTACGACCTCGCCATCCTCCTTGGTGAATTCGACCACCGGATGTGCCAGCAGGGGTAATACTTTCTCCGAAGGCCGGCACAAGCGTGCACCCTTCTCGGTCACAACGATGGGCCGATTGATCAGGATAGGGTGAGCCAACATGGCATCGATCAGCTGGTCGTCACTGAGCTCGGGATCGTCCAGTCCCAGCTCATCGTAGGGTGTGCCCTTGCGCCGCAGAAGTGCCCGCGGGGACATTTCCATTTCCGCCAGCAGTTCGACGAGCTTTCCTCTTGCAGGCGGTGTTTTCAGATACTCGATGACATGTGGCTCTTCCCCGGATTGGCGCATCATTGCCAAGGTATTGCGGGACGTGCCGCAGTCCGGGTTGTGATAGATCACGCTGATCATGATAGGTCATCCTCTCTAGATGAGGTGCAAGGGCGCAGTTCCTGCAAGAGGGGGGCACACAGTTCGGGATGTCCTGCACAGCAGTCGTGTATCAAAAAGCCCACTGTTTCCCGTATACGCTCCAGGTTGGCGCGATAAATCACCGAGCGGCTATGCCGCCGAGATATGACCAGACCGGCCCGTGACAGGACTCCCAGATGCGTTGACATCGTGTTGTGAGGAACTTCCAAGAGACGTGCGATTTCACCTGCGGGCAGGCCCTCCGGCTCATGGCGTGCCAGTAGCCGGAAGGTCTCCAGGCGAGTCGGCTGGGCAAGGGCCGCGAACGCTTCGATAGCGATTATATTGTCCATATGTCCAGAATTGCAGACATAAAATAAAAATTCAATAACGAAACGTTCATACCAGAAGAAAATTGCGAGAATGCTATTTCCCAGCGCAAGGGAAGCCCATCTGAACGATCCGGTGCTTCCTCAGATAATCAATCGGCAGTGGTTATTTTTTAACCAACAACTAAGGGTATGTTTTAAAAGAATTTTTAGCCATAATTCACATTTCCGGTGTATAACCTTGCTGTTCACGAGAGATGATAAGTCCCGCCAACAAAAGGCTGACGGGAGATGACCTTCTGCTAGGTGTCAGGACCTGCCTGAAAAGTCAGCGAGAATGGCCAGACAAGACAAGAATCGGTGAAAGAACAGAGTAAATGCGTATCTCGAGTCAATCTCTAACGCCGTATGGACGCGCGCAGCTATTTTCAGAGGAGGCCCAGGCTAGCTTGGCTTCCCTTATTCAGACGGCCTGCGAAGGAACGCCGGTATATCCAAGTAGTCGCTGTTTTGTTTCCCATCCTGCTGGCGAGACTTCGTACCAGGTGAGGTCGGCTGCTGATGACCTGGAGCCGACCGAGAAGGGGATTGCCGGGCGGAGGCAGTCTCACCTTGAGCCGCTACGCCTGATGTTTCCTGCAGGCCGGCAGCGACGATCGATACTCTAATCGCATCATGCAACTCGTTAGACAGCGAGGTGCCAATGACGACCGTCGCTTCATCAGAGGTGAACTCACGAATAGTTTCGCCTATCTCGTTGAACTCACCGATCGAAATATCACGGCCAGCCGTGATATTGACCAGCACCCCGCCCGCTCCCTTGATATCGTATTCTTCGATCAAGGGGCTCTTTACTGCCGCAAGCGCTGCTTGTCGCGCTCGGCCCTCTCCTTGCCCCGTGCCGGTACCGATCTTGGCCCGTCCACGGATCTGCATGACCGCTTTTACATCGGCAAAGTCGACATTGATCATCCCTGGGGAGGTGATCACCTCCGCAATTCCCGAGACGGCGTTCTTGAGTACATCATTGACAGCCGCAAAGGCGCTAAGCAGAGATGCTCCCTTGCCGAGAGTTTGCATCAGACGGTCGTTCGGAATGACGATCAGTGAGTCGACAACCCGTTCCAGCGCTGCGATGCCGGCTTCTGCCGCTTGCCGACGCTTACCGCCTTCGAAAGAGAAGGGCCGTGTGACGACGGCGACAGTAAGAATGCCCATCTCCTGAGCAATTTCAGCGATCACTGGGGCTGCGCCAGTGCCGGTTCCTCCCCCCATGCCGGCCGTTATGAACACCATGTCCGCGCCGGCCAGGCGTGCCTGGATTGTCGAACGACTTTCTTCGGCTGCCTGGGTGCCAAGTTCAGGATTGGCACCGGCTCCCAAGCCCCGGGTGGTATTGTTCCCGATGGGCAGTGCTGCAGATTGCGGCAACGATTTCAGCGCCTGAAGGTCCGTGTTGGCGGCAAAGGCATCGATCCCCTGCAAGGAGTTGCTCTGAATGATATGCAGGATGGTGTTGCTACCTCCCCCCCCGACGCCAACTACCTTGAGGTTGGCAAGAAGATCTTCGGTGGGCGGATGGTCAAGTTGGCGTGGCATTGGAACCTCGTAAGCTGTCGGGCTAGCGTCAGTTCAGCATAACAGGTGAACCTGCACTTATGCTCGAGTGGGAGTATTCCGTTCAGTGCCTGGGTAGGGACCTCTCAGCTAGGCAGTAAAACTGGGTTATTGCCTAGCTGGAAATATATTTATACCGTTATCTTTTCTATACATAAATACATAAAAAGATGCGCGTGCCATCAGCGATACTGCTTGTACCGCATGTCATTACTTCACTCTCTCCGTGTGACCACACGCAGCTGCACTGATTGAAGATACGCTTTGATACCGCCGCATAGAGCCTTGACTTTCAATATTTTTCCTGCCCGGCCGATACAGATATTGGCGTTTGAGGTTTTTTCCAACCAGCAGGGAGATTCACATGGATTCGAGTATTAACAATGCTGTCAGCGCGGCGCTTGCCATGCAGCAGGCGCAGGTCGCCACGGAAGCACAAACGAAATTGATGAAAACCGCGATGGACACGCAAGCGAGTCAGGTATCGCAACTGATGGCATCGGTAACGCCGACAGATCAGCTTGCCACTGAAGGTTCGGTCGGTACGCGTATCAATACCTTCGCCTGAGTCCGTTCAGCCAAGCCGCACTACTTAGCCGGCCACCGCGCCGGCTTTTGCGTTTCACGACATATTCCTTCGACCTTGACCCGCTCCATGAACACTGACAGGAGCGGGTTCCGGGTATCGTGTCGTGATGTCAGGCCCAGATGTCCTGATCTGTATCGCGACGCCAACGCCTTGAGCGATATTACCTAGGCATGTGCAACGCCAACGTGCCACTGTTTGATACTCTGCTGCGCCTGCCACATGCGCCGGTAGCGCTCGGCACTCTCCATCAGTTCGGCATGACGGCCGCGCGCCACCAGGCGGCCCTCGTCGAGGATCCTGCAGGATGGCGCGTGCAATGGTGATACGCTGGCGCTGTCCCCCCGAGAGGAATACGCCACGCTCACCGACGCGGGTGTCGTACCCGTCGGGCAGCTCGGCGATGAAGTCATGGGCCTGGGCGGCCTTCGCCGCGGCAACGACGCTTGCCATGTCGGCATCGGGTGAGCCCATGCGAATGTTGTCGGCCACGCTGTCGGAAAACAGGAAGGTGTCCTGAAAGACGAAGGCCACCTGTTGCATCAAGGTGGACCGACCAGTGCCGTGATGGTCCCCGGGGCCACGTCGAAGCTGACATTCCCAAGCGCCTCGCCACCGGTGGGCGAATAGCGAAGCTCACGTCCTCGAAACGCAAGCTGGCGTCTGACTCGCGACGCCAACGCGTCAGCATGGCCTTGTTGGCAGCCAGGGCCTGCCTGATAGCGGCCGAACGTCTCGTAGCCTGTATCGAAAGTCCTGACCACCGGCATGGCCTGTACAAACTCGACGATGGATGCGCTCACCTGCTCGCGTGCATCGTTGTAGAGCCGCGCCATCTCGCCTCGCTTGCGCAGTGCCTGGCTGAGAACGGCAAAACCGAGCATCAGCACGGCCAGGGTGCCCAATGCGAGGCGCCAGTCCAGCCACAGCAGCACGCCAAGGGTCACGATGGGCGTAACATAGGCACGCGCATAGAGCGGGGTGCTGTACCGCCTTGCGAATCTCGCCGAAGCCGAAGTTTACGATGGTCTGTTCGACCGATTTCTTGAAACCGGACTCGTCTGGAATGCTGCGCTGTTCCAGCAGCCGGGGGGCTCGTCGGCGCCTCTTGGCGCAGAGGCGCGGAGCGGACCGTCCATTCGTAACGCTGGGGAACGTACGGCACGAGGATACATGCGGGTCGAAGGGGATGGCACCCATGACGATGGGATTGACCTGTCCCGCCCGGCAAGCTTCCTTGAGCGCCCCCTGGATCGCTTGCTGGAAGAGGCTGTCCGGGCGATGACCGACATGCGGGGGGAGCGAGAGCGGCTTCGAGAGAGTCGATGCCCTCAGTTCCCGATCAGCAGAAGTGAAAAGCAATTGCCGATGACTCGCGGCAATCCCTTCCATTGTCTCGTCCTCCAACCATTCCCTGTCAACTGAGCTTTCCATGGTTTCCCTCCGCTGATGGCAAGGAGAAATACAAATTATAATCAAATGAGAATGGTTGACGATAGCGTTTAATTGAGTATATTCGACTCGGATTGTCAAGAGCCGGCTATTACCGTCGCACCTGCGGGCGATCGCTTCCCGGCTCGGTGAGGAGTTTGGCGTGTCGTGGCCCGCCCACCAGTTGCTGCGCTGTCGGACGGCCGACGAGGTGGCCCGGCTGCTGCCACATGCAGCCGCAGCAATATCGTCAACGCAATGTGTTCCCGTCGACTCCCAAGGAGCATGACCATGGAGCAGGTAAGACAGAGTGATGCCAGCCAAGGCTGGATGCCGCTTACGATGGCGCAGCTGGATTTCTGGGAGGAGTACTCGCTGCAGCCGGATCAATCGATCTCCACGGTGGCCCATTGCCTCGATATCGAAGGCGCCGTCAGTCAGGCGGCGCTGATCGAGGCGATCGTATGCACGATCAGCGAGGCCGACGTTCTCTCGGTACGCTTTCACCTCCCTCCCGGGGGACAGCCGCTACAGTGCTGCGCCGCCGAGCAGGCACCGCTACTTATGTTGCACGACCTGCGTGGCGAAGCCGACCCGCTGCAGGCGGCACACCTGATGATGCGAGCGGACGTCGAGTCTCACCGTGACCTGCTGCAACCGCCATTGAGTGCCCAATGGTTGCTGCGTGTGACCGAACGGCGCTACCTCTGGTACAGCCGGGGCCATCATATCGTCCTCGACGGTTACGGTATGGTGCTGCTCGAGCGGCGCTGCGCGCAGCTGTATGCCCATCTGCTCGGGCAGGGCGAGGTCGATGAGCCGCTGCGGCCGTTCTCCCGCTACGTCAGCGAAGAACAAGCCTACCAGCGAAGCTCTCGTTGCGAGGAGGATCGACGCTTCTGGCGGGACTATCTCGATGGCGGCCCCGGCCTCCCCGTGCTGCGCAAGGGAGAGGAGGGCGACATGACCGCGGTGCAGCATGCGGAAGTGACGCTGTCAGAAGCACTGGAGTGTCGCCTGAGAGCCGCCTCGAGCGTTACCGGCATCGACTGGCCGGATCTACTGGTCATGCTCACCGGGCTTTATCTGCTACGGCATGAGTCCTCCCTGCGAAAGGCCGATGAATTGGCGGTCTGGCTGCCTTTCATGAGCCGCTGGGGCAGCGTCAGCGCTCACATCCCTTCACTTGCGGTCAATATCCTGCCGCTTTACCTGAGCACGACGGATGAGGAGCCCTTGGGGGATTTCCTGGGCCGGGTGGCAAGCGTGTTGCGCCGACAACGCCGTCACGGTCGCTACCGGATCGAACGACTCGCCACCGATCGTGGGCTGGCCAAGGGCACCCGCTTTCTCTTCTCGCCGCTGATCAATGTGCTGCCCTTCGATCCGCCGACCTTCAGGGGGTGTCACGTAAAGCGGCGGGTGATTGCGACTGGCCCAGGAGACGGTTTCGATCTCACCTACCGCGGACACAGCGATGGCACGGCACTGACGCTGATGCTCGATGCCGATCCCATGACCCTTGCCCCCAGCGTGTTCGCGCGGCATCGGCACGAACTACCGGCCTTCTTGGCCCGCGCATTGAGGCCGGGCGCGCTGGCGACCGAAGTGGCATGTCTATGAGAAGGCTGTCCAGCGTCGATCTCGAGGCTGCCTACGTCGTCGACTCCGACCTGATCGTCGTCTCGTCCAGTGGTGCCGATTCCGCCCTGGCACAGCTGTCCTCACTGCGGAATATCGCCCCGACCATCGTGCTGGACTACGGTGGGCAGACCTGGCAGTCGCTGGCCAAGCAGCTCGGCGAGGCCACGGGTCTGGAAGACCAGGTCGATGCCAGTCCAGCGCAGGATTTCGTGCGCGCCCAGTACGAGCATCTGACGCAGCTGAGCGCACCCACGACCTTTCTGCTCAGTGCCGGCGATGAACGGGTAGCGGCGTTTCTCGACGACCCGGTTCTCGCCAACCTGCCGTCGATGAAAACGGGACAGGTCTATGGGCTGGGGGAGAATTCATTTCGCATCGATTTATATAGCGCCACGGAAGTGATCGAGGGCATTGTCGAACGATTTGGAACAGGCAATGACAACGAGCGTCAGCGAGGACCGAGTGAATCGACGAGCCGTATTCAGCAATACCGCAGCTCAATCTACAATTGGATGCCGGCATGAATTTATAATTGTCTTAGTGAGGACTACAATTTAAAGTTTGATAGCCGCGATCTTGCCTAAGTTCTGTCTGAAAAGTCGGCGAGCGATACTCAGGCAAGGCAAAAATCAGCGATAAGGCGGAGTTTACGTGCTGTAAATGAGCATTTTGAGCTGGTTTTTAACACTGCATGGGTGAGCGCAGACATTTTTCAGACAGAGCGTAAAATGGGTTTGTCAATGATCATCAGCCCATCCAAGCATAGTGGCTTCAGCTTTTTGCCTGGCACCGTCTGAAAACCGCCTGCACTCAGCCATACGGCACGATGGAGCCTGCAGCTGTAAAATGCAGGCCGGAGCTTCCGTATAGGGTATGCTGCGGATATCTGCGGGCCACTTATTACACTCTGCAAGCTTGAGCAGTCTTTAACAGACCCGTCTGACCGACAGCGGAGCAGAAGATAACCTAGGATGCCGAATGCATATCGCGCAAATAGGATATTTGCATTTCCCAAAAAACGATTATAATGGCAAAATATCTTGCTTGTGGCCGGTCGGTGTATGCTTGGCGGGTTGCTAACGGGCTGAAGCGTTCACTACGCCTTCCCGCATCCTGCTTGCAGTGCCACGCTCTTGCCACCAGATTGACTGAGTGGCGTGATGGTCAGAAATTGCTATCTTATTCCTTGATCGCCGGAATTGAGCTTTCAGTCTATCAATACAAACATAGTAAATATTGAGGAACCATAGTGAATACAGAGTTGGATGATTTTGAAAAATTAATGCAAAGAGAAATAAACACATTCCTAAAACCAAAAAGCAATAAAGAGACGACATCCTCTAACATAACCAAGCCGAGCGCAGAAAAGAACTCCCCGCGTGAATCGGCTGCCTCTTACAAAACAGGACATGTCATTAAGCTAGCAGTCAGGAAAAACCGCTTGGGACCCGATGTAGCTTTTGAGCATCGTTCCTCTAGCATTTCCAAGCTAGAAGCACAATTGGAAGCCGAGAAGGCCGCCAGAAAAGCAGGTTATCCCATTGTGGGGTATGTCATCGATATCCAGCGGCTGTGAGCCAGCAGGTTTAACTGCAAGTTCAACCAAACCAAAAAGCGGCACGAGTATTCCTGGACACCAAGGATTATTATAATAAAATGATTACGACATTTAATATGTCCATAAAGATCATTCCTTGATCTAAACCCATGCGGAGGCTGGCTATCAATTCAATATTTTTCATGCTATCCATTATCGCCATTACAGCCTTGGCCACCGCAGCGTTATTCAAGGGAGCGCACCACATCCAGCGCAGCAGCCGCGCGGTTTGGTGTTATGCTCTTCACCGTATAGGACCTGAAAAATTCCCTAAAGTATGGGGAGCTTTATCTCGCCTCTTCCCCCTCAGCATTATCCTTAGCCTGGTTGGCACTGTATTGCTCATCAGCAGCCACGGAGGGCAGGCTAGCGGGTTACCCGCATCGGCAGTTGCGAAACTTGCCAATCTGGGGCAGGGCATCTTACTGCTGGGGTTCATAGGCCTTATAGCCGGGATCCTTTCTTACCTTGCCCGCCATACACAAGCCACTCCCGCTGTGAACACAGCGAGAAATAAACCAGCACGCCAACCTAACCAGCCAGAACGTCGAACCAGAGTTAAAACAGCCCCGAAAACAAAAACTCAGAAGGCGTCGTCACGAGGGAGTCGGCAGAAAAACAACAGAGGCAAACAGGCCCGACGCAAGACTGCAGGTTAGTACAGCTTGTCCCGCCAATAACTTAGGTTATTGCTGCACCTCGACATGAACTTTTATATACGTGATCCTCGCATTCATGGCAGCCTGCTGACTCAACTCGACATTCTTCTTTCACTTGCAATTATCCCTACAAATTTTATCTGGCTTGCCGATAGACGTTATGGGCCGTTTTCTTTCCGGCTACCCGGCCCGTAGCGACGACAAGTGAAGAAAATGAAGAACTGGTCCATCAAAGGCAGCCTGACAGCTGCGCTCGTGCTATTGGTTGCCCTGAGCGCCGCCATCAGCGGCTTGGGGTTCTATTCGAACCACATCAGTGGCGACTCGCTCAGTGAACTGACTGAAATCAACGTCAAGCAGAGCAATACGCTCAACCGTGCGCAGGTCAACATTCTCCGGGCCCAGCTCATGCTGGAAAAGTATGCTGCCAGCATGGTAAGCATGAATGACCCTGCATTCCAAAGGCTGCCGGATGATGCGAGGCAAGCACTGGAAGATGCAAAAGAGCGCTTTGCCTCTTTTGAGGCTATTCCCGTAGGCGAAGACAGTCGTCGCGACCCCTATGTGGATGCTATCAAAGCCGCATACCAGGCCTTGGTCACCGAAACGATGGCACCTCTTCTGGTAAATCCTGACCGTTTCGAAATCCGCATGGTACTGGGCGACATTACCGAACGTTCCATTGTGCTCGATAGAGCCATCGATGATTTCATTCATTACGCGGAAGCGCGTGGACAGGAGCTGATCGCCGAAACTCACCGCTCCAGTCAGTTCGTCGAAGTTGGGGGGATCGTGCTGTTGTTGATGTCGCTGGGTGCCGCGATCGTGCTGAGATTCGGGCTGATTCGAGTTGTGATCCGTCCTCTGAACGATGCTATCGCCCATTTCGGCAGGATCGCCAAGGGCGATCTGACCGGAAAGGTCCAGGACCGCGGCACCAACGAAATCGGCCAATTGTATGCCGGCCTGAAAGGGATGCAGGAACAGCTGATCGCTCTGGTGAGATCACTGCGTAGCAGCAGCGATAGCGTTTTCACGGGAGCCGGCGAGATCGCTTCCGGAAGTCAGGACCTATCATCGCGTACCGAGGAACAAGCAGCAGCGCTGCAGGAAACGGCATCCAGCATGGAACAGATGACTTCGACGGTGCGCCATAGCACGGACTCGTCCCTCGAAGCCGATCGTCTTGCAAAGCACGCCTCGCAAGCAGCCGAGCATGGCGGGCGGGAAGTTCAGCAGACCGCGAACCTGATGCGTGAGATCGCCGCCAGTGCTCGAGAGGTCAATGACATTATCACGGTTATCGACTCGATCGCTTTCCAGACCAACATTCTGGCACTAAATGCCTCGGTTGAAGCTGCCCGTGCCGGCGAGCAGGGCCGTGGCTTTGCCGTGGTGGCCAGCGAAGTACGCTCCCTGGCTAGCCGGAGCGCTGATTCAGCCAAGCAGATACGCACCTTGATCGAGACCACGACGACTCAGATCGAGACCGGAGCCCAGCAGGCCGAACGCAGCGGAGAAACTATCAGCGAGACGGTGACTTCTATCCGTCAGGTCTCCAACCTGATGTCGGAGATTTCCTCTGCGACTCGTGAACAGAACAGCGGTATTGAGCAGATCAATGTAGCCATCACCCAAATGGACTCCGTGACTCAGCAGAACGCCTCGTTGGTCGAGCAAACCAGCGCAGCGGCTGCATCACTGGAAGAGCAGGCACAGCAACTCGCCAATCTGATCGCCACATTCCAGATCGCGGAGTCAACCAAGAGGACAGACTCTGCTCGGGCTCAGGCGTTGCCACGCCCCAAAACCAGGAAGCCAGCGTTGCCGGCAAAGGAAACGATAGACCAGGAGGAACATTGGGCTGAGTTCTGAGCCGAATAGGTAGGCTCGAGCAACCCGAGCAAGCGTTGAGCTGCACATCGTAACCTTGCTGTCGCCCCGCGCAGGCGGGGCATTTTGCCTGGAAACTTCAGCGACAGTGATAGGACATTATCACTGCCCCCATGGTATAGAAGCCGCAAGCAGCAGCGGTGAGTCCCGATGAGGCCTGGCCAACCGCTACCAGGCTTCTTCTTCACGTTAACGGATGCAGCCTAGAACGCGGTGAAGCTGAGCCACACGTAGATGGTGTAGCTAGCCAACAGGATGCCACCTTCCCGCCGCGATAGCCGCAGCCCGGTGTAGAGAAATAGCATCAGGACGACAGCCGCCCCCAGCATGACCCACTGGTCGAAATTCTGGATACGCGCTGCGATGGGCAGGGGCTGTAGAAGCGCCGATATACCCAATATACCCAATACGTTAAAAATGTTGCTGCCCAGGATGTTCCCCACGGCGACATCCGCATGATGGCGAAACGCGGCTATCACCGAAACGGCCAATTCCGGCAAGGAGGTGCCAACCGCCACCAGGGTTAGACCAATCACTGTTTCAGGAACGCCGACAGCCTGGGCGATTCCGATCGCGCCATACAGCAATAAACGTGACCCGCCGATCAGCAAAATCAGCCCGATGACAATGGCAGCGCCAATGGTAAGCCAGTTGCGAGGCACGGTGCTTATCTCTTTGTCTTCCTCGGCATATACCTCGCCTGCTGGTGCTTGCTGGCGACTCTCGCTCCAGTAGGCCCATAGCAGATAGGCTGCCAGGCCAGACAAGAACAGAATGGCATCGATGCGGCCCAGTGCGCCGCCCCAGGAAAGCAGCAGGAACAGGAACGTAGCCAATACGACTACCAGACCATCCCGCCGCAGGGCCAAGGGCTGTACCGTCATGGGGGTGATCAAGGCACTGAGCCCAAGTATGAGAAGTATATTGCCGATATTACTGCCAACGATGTTGCCCACAGCGATATCAGGCTGACTGTTTATCGCAGCATCGACCGAGACGACCAGCTCAGGTGAAGAGGTACCGAAGCCCACGATCACTAGGCCAGTCAGGAGAGGCGAAACACCAAAACGGCGGGCTGCAGCGATAGCCCCGCGGATCAGGGCTTCGCCGCCCAAGGTCAGTAGGGCAATGCCTATTATCAGACTAATCGCATAAAGCATGGGTCACCTTTGCTTGCCAAGTAGGAGTATGCCTGTGCATGAGCCAAGCGTAACGCACAGTGAAGTTATTCGCCTTTGCGATACAGTTAATTAAGTTATGTCTGAAAAAGCGGTAAACGATACATGATATTTCAGTCTCGACTGATTTAAGCAACAAAGAACCTCATGGTGTTTTACTGAGCTTCTCGGCTATGCAGTTGACTGGATTAAGAGGCTATGGCATACTGTCTTCAGTTGGTTAGCAAGTCGCATATCGTCAGCTGTACTCGAATCATTCGGTAGCCTGGTTATATCCCCTTGTTTTACCCACTTCATCTCGGGTAGCACCCGGCAATCGTATCAAGCGCTTAGCGCGTAAGGAATTCGAAAATGGCAACTGGCACAGTTAAGTGGTTCAACGACTCTAAAGGCTTCGGTTTCATCTCTCCCGCTGACGGTGGCGATGATCTGTTTGCCCACTTTTCAGAAATTCAGGCTGACGGCTTCAAGTCCCTGCAGGACGGTCAACAAGTCTCTTTTGACGTGACCCAGGGCAAGAAAGGCCTTCAGGCAGCAAATATCAAGCCTCTCTAACTTTCAGTTAGTCTGTGCTTTCGAGCCGTAAGGCTTCGAACAAAAAACCCCGCTTAGGCGGGGTTTTTTGCGTCCATACCTAACGTTGAATTAATAGCATATATTAACTTTCACTCATCGTAGTCTTATTGCTCCTACATGAACTCGGGCAGGCGAGGGCAGCGGCAAGGTTCAAGCGTGACTCCTGATGAACCAATGGGATAGCTCGTCAGTAAATCTCGCCGTAGCCTATGATTGGCCAACTCTCTGGCGAGCCACCCACTGCATCGGTGTCAGGCCCAGCTCTGCATGAAATGCCGCTCGCAGCGCATGGGCATCTGAAAATCCACAACGTTCAGCAATAGATTCCAAGCCTCTCGCACCACCTGCCAGTTGCTCTTGCGCACGCGCGACCCGTACACGCTTCAACCATTCTTTTAGACTGCCACCGGTACGTTCGCGGATTCAGCTAATTCATCCAATGAAGGCGAAGAAAGCGGATCGTCGCGCAAAGCCTCGAGAAGCTCGCTGACACGACGGCTTGCCGATGAGCCTATTTGCTGAAACCACGCATCGCGCAGTCGGCCTTGGATTGGCATGTAGGTGTGCAGGTATTTTGATCATCAGGCGCTTCACTGGCTCGTCCTGACTACGCTTCTCTACCCAGGCATCAACCAATGTCTCTTGGGCTGGTTTAGCAGTTGAATAATGCGCTGATTGAGGCAGGGTATCGCCTCAGCATGGCTGAACACCGCATCCTGCTAGCCTGCATTAGTCAGATGCGACTGACCAGCCGATCACGGATGAGGCTTTTGCACGATACGATGGCTGCCGCTAGTGTCATTCTGCCATGACGGTATCTACAATTTCTCAGTTTACAGCTTAGCCTGGTGTGGATCTTATTGCATCGTGGCACGGCCCCTTACCCTCTTCATACTGGATGGCGATAACAGGATGGTATTGGATGAGGTTGCCGGTACGAATGAACGCTTCCCAACCGCATGGGGAGCGGTTCAGAAGTAGAACGAAAGACCCGCTGCGAGCTCTCGGGCCTCTTCGTCTTGCTGGGCCTCAACACGAGCATCCACAGCTTTTCCTAAGGCATACCGATATTCAAGTTGCCAGAGCATACGCCTGCCATTGCTGCCTGACAGTGCATCGATATAGCTCGCTGAGGCGATCGTACGCTGCCGCTCACTCCATTCTGTCAACATCCCCGCCTGGAATGCTGGCGCAAGGGGGCCATCAACGTTTCGCTGCGTCCTTAGGCGCCCTCCCACCATGGCAAAAGGGAGATGTTTACCAAGCTGAGCCGATTTGCCAGCCAACAGCGTGACATGGCCATCGAGGCAGTCATTACAGCCCAAGGACGTCCGGTACGCACCACCAGAAGCATGCCACGCAAAACCAGATGAGCCAGGAAGCGGGACATTGCCAGCTTCGAGGTTGGTAATACTAAACAAGGTAAAATCACGTAGCGAAGGAGTCCCTTCAGTGATATCCATGGTGACCGTGCCGACTTCTAATGCTGCGTTGGGCATGCGTGTGGTGCTGCCATCCAGCAGGTCATACAACAAGGGGCGCAAGGTTACGCGAGCGCCGGCCCCCAGGGAATCGTTATAAACACCTTGGAAGCGAATGGTGCTGGACGGCGTTGCTTCGTGGATCGGTGTAGGGGCAACATGCGCAGAAGCTTGGTGGCCTTGGGGCAACTGTAAACGTTCGACAAGCAGTTGACGTTCGAACTGAGTGATGTTATCGCCATCATTAGATTCCTTCAAATACGCGGCATGACTGGCCAGTGTTTCTATCACTGCAGACTGCCTTCTGGGCGTTAAGGCACGATAACGCTCGGCATCAAAATTCATCTCAGCCAGACTGGGCCAGACTTCTCGGGCGGCAGCTTGCTCCTCTGCACTCAATGACAGATAGCGGTTTTCCGTGACCAGCCGGCGTGAAGGAATATGCCTAACGGACTTGAGAAGGGGCTCACCATTAATTGTGGTCGTGCTGACGTGACGAATGACGCTTTCCGGGGCTACCCAGAGCCCGGTTCCCGCGGTAAGCGGTGAGTCGACAACCACTTCGAGAGTACGAGCGATGCGCGAAGCGCAGTTCTGCGAGAGAAAGAGATACTCATAATCTTGGCCGAGAATTTCATAGAGGTGAGCAATCAGCAGTCTCCGCTCCCATTCGGGCAGATCAAGCTCATAATCCCAGAGGTCACGCATTTCATGTTCTGAGTAGATCGTCGTGTTCCGGTAGAACGGAGCGTTAGAAAATTTGGCTTTATAGCCACCCAAAAGACCCTTTGCCATGTACATGGCGAGCCCATCGGTGGCGGGAACATCTGCGCCAAAGTTAAGACTAGTGTCCAGTAACTGACTAGCACTGAGCGAATCCGGGCGATCATTCGGATGGCTGAGCTGAATCATCAAGTGCCCAAAAAACGAAGCGGGATTGCCGAGATAACCCGAGGCAAATATCAACCCTACAGAATCGTGCCCGTGCTCCCGGTTCCACGCGTCCCATCTAGGGCAACCGGCTTGGGGCCAGTGTTCTCCCGTTTGCCGAGCCAGCCATATGGCTCGAGCGGGGAACCGGCAGGTCGCATGGGTACCAGGCATCATGCTGGCGGGATCCTCGCGCAACGCCTCCAACGTGGTAACAAGTTCGGAATGCGGGTTGGTTGGCCCATCTTCTGCCAAGAAGAATCCATCATCGATGACAGCGCTATGCGGGCCGCTAAAGACGCCTTCCCGATCAAAATGAAGCAGCGCTTGCCACTGCTTAGAATCGGCCAGAGAAGTGTCATCAGCAGATACGACACTCGTAACAGCCAAGAGGCCTGCGGCCGCAGCCCCTAGGGCTCGATGCATGTTGAGACCTCGATAAGACGGAAAAGATGAAGGGTATGGTGAAGGCCGGCGTCTAAGCACCGACCTGTACAGGATCAGCTCAAAGAGCAGCCCGGAGCGCTGGTCAGGCTTTCGTAGAATTCGTAAGCCTTCTCTTCGTGTGCCATATCACTGTAGTCTTCCCGGCCGCTGATAGACTGGAGCTTGGTGCGCAAGGCATGGACAGCCGCATCCTGACCTTCGGCAGAGCAACCGGCCAGCCCTATTACGGTCTGAAGATGCTCGCCCTCCCCTATGGCCGTCTCCATAGCCAAGACATCGTAAGTATCATTGATGAACTGAGCGACCTGCACTTTTTCGCTTTCACAGGTATCTGGAGAGATGGTGGCAGAGGTAACAGCCGTGGTGCCGGAATCCCAAATAACGTTTGAAAGGGCAGCAGCAGTTTCGTTTGAATCGAAAATGGCTGCGCCAATGCCGCAGTGCTGCCAGGGATTCAGATTGCTTTTATCAACCTCGGCCTGGGCAGTGGCACTGATCGCCATGGCTCCGGCCAGTACGGATACGCCGAGGACACTACGGAGTTTATTTGTATGTTTCATTGATGATCCCTTTTTTGCTTATGCGCCAGCATAACCGCAAGAAAACAGTAGGGCCGGCAACCTACTGCAGCGGCAAAACCAAACGAGGGTATCAAGCAATATTTTCTTTAGATCCTGCCAGGAAAGCCGTTAATTTTACCTTATTCCTGTTATCAGAAAGGAAACAAATATGGCGGGTCACTACGAGTACACTCCGATCAGTGCTGGCACATGATCGTGGTTTGGATCGCTATAAGCGCTTCCCGGACCCTTTCTGCTACTGCTCAAAATTAATCCAGCCGATGTGAGGCGGAACCCTTATCCGAAGCCATACAGCATGTCCTCAAGCGCGAAGCGGACCTCTAATATCAGCGACCACTGCCAAGCTTCAACATGCGCGAACACACCTTGCTGAAGCGGAGCAGATGTATACTAAGATATTGTTATCGATGTCGACACTCGGCATGGCATGGTTTCCGAGCAGTCAGACAGCTAATAGCGAGCCGTCGCAGAGGATAACGTCAGTTGGCGAAATATCAGGCGGGAAGTGGTGAGTATCGATCCAGCCAGCCAAACATGCCTGCCCGAGCTGAGCTGGCCATATGGCGCCTCTGGCATTGGTGGCTGAAATACCATCCCATTTTGGAGGCCCTACATCATGTCGGATAGACGCTCCCTTACCTTTTCCCTGCTGAGTCGCTAAAGCAATCTTGTTCTGCTTGGCTAAGAGGATGTTTACAAGTTATCAGTCCAGGTGAGTTAACCGGTTGAGTAGCTAACTGACGTTCTGCTGCTAGCCAAGCCCAAGCCCAAGCCTAGGCCTCCGATGTTTCAACACCTCGGTCGTAATACATCACCAGACGGCGTACCTTCTCGATCCAAGCATGATTCGCTCTTTCGGTAGCGCAGTAAAGCCGTTGGCATCAGGGCGGCGCGTGAAGAGATCCCTTTTGGCCCGGCGTACATCAACGGCCAGCATTATTTCCAGCCCCACCTGTAGCATCCGGATTGATGTCGATCTTCAGCTTTTCGCTTGGCATGACGACCTCTGGAGGCCAGTGGCCTTGCTCGCTTCTGAGCTGGCTATGCTTGAAGCATCTATGGTACTCTAAATTTGTTATAATATAAGTTATAATTAATTTCAGAGCATCGCTAGCGGACAGGCACTCATCCGTTGAGGCATAGAAACCTCGGTTTCTCTTAGGCCGTTTGCGGAGGATTGCTCCCTGCGGAAAAAGGCTTGTACGTGAAATCGGCATATGGCCCGTGCCGAAGAAAAGTTTTTAAATCCTGGGCGAGCTTAAATAGCTAAAAAGCTGCGGGAGGCTAGGCGTGGCGCGGTCTCCAGATGGGTTTAGCCAGGAATAAGTGAACTCCATATGGATCCTAACAAAGCAATTTTACAACCCGAGACCGCTCATGATGGTGAATTTCTACCCGCCAAGCCGGCTGGAGTCGCGTCTTTGCCAGCCGCACCAGTGGATTTCGCGGCGCCACCGGTAAGAATATCCTCTCATCCCATCCCGAGAAGCCGAAATCCTGGGTATCGCCATCTCCGATCCCAAGAATCCAGTGTCAGCGCAGTCAGCAAGCGAAGTCAGCTCAATAAGCTTGCCCTCATGCTGGGCGCCCCCAAACCGCCAAAAATCGATACCGAACATGACGCTCGCAAGCTTCACCAGCGTCAGCTGTTTCCCTACGATTTCGTGCATTGGGAAGATCTTTCCTCCGAAGTGGTCGATGAACTACTCGCCTACCTCAGGGATCAAGGTTTATCCGGCGCCACGCGGAGCTCGTACCGGGCCCTTCTACGTGGCGTGGCTAGGGAAGCTTGGAAGCTTCAGCTCATGTCGCTTGAAAAGCTCGAGCTTATCAAAAGTGTTTCCTCCATCCGCTTCAAGAAGTTACCTGGTGGCAAGGCACATCCTGAGCATGCCATCCGAGCGCTGCTTGATGTTTGTGATGCTAATGATGATGCCCGCTCTCGACGCGATGGCCTGATGATTGCCTTGATGGTTACGACCGGCCCGCGCCGAGCGGAGGTCTCTGGCATCCAGATGAAGGATATCGATTTCCATACTCGCGAAATCAGGATTACTGGCAAAGGAAACAAGGATCGTATCATTCAGGTACCTGATGCAGTATGGATGCGACTGACCAATTACGTAGATCTCTATCGCGGCACACAGCCTGGCGCTCTGTTCACCCCAATCTGGAACAAGCGAAAAAAACCGGATATTTCTGAAAAAGGATTAACAACCGCCAGCATCAATAGCCGTATCGATGTGTTGAGGAAAAAAGTAGAAAGCTTGGCAGGGATTACGATTGCACCTCACGATCTTCGCCGCACATTTGCGACTGATCTTTTCAATGCCGGGATGACGTTACGAGAGCTTCAGATATTGTTGGGGCACGCCTCCATGTCTACCACCGAGACCTATGTGTTTGACGAAAGCAGCGAATATCGCAGCAAAGCTGCCTGGATAAATGCCAACCGTTACGCTGCAACACAGAAGGGTCAAGATGAAATCGCTGAAAACCCCTAAGGATCCACGCAGGGTCATCGCATTCTTTAGCCTAGCTTCCATTCTTACCGTGGGAGGCATTCTTCTCGATGAGTCATTGGAAACCTACGAGCAAGAACTTTCCGTATTGGAGAGGAACATGGAATCTCAGGCTACTTTATTAGCGGAGCATGCTCAACTTTCCTTTGATATGGCTGAACGTATCCTTTACGACGTAGAATGGGAAAACCAGCATAACTCATTACTCAGCTTCCTTTCCAGTCGTCCTCTTTATGAGAGAATTATTAGCACGCCTCAATTCGCTGGGTTAATCGTTTCCGATCAATACGGAGAAGCATTCTTCTCGGCAAAAAAACTGCCTTTCCTTATCGAAGACATTACCAATACGGATTTTTTTCAAGCTAATGAAGAAGGAAAAACAACGTTTATAGGTCATCCATTACGCTTGGGAAGCGCATCTCGGCGCATGATCCCAGTCAGCCACCGCTTAGTGGATCCGATTGGGTATTTTTCGGGTGCCGCAGTCGTCTTCGTTGATACGGCTTACTTTCAGGCATTTTATAATGATGTCATCGAGACACCTGGGCTTCGTATCGGCATGTTCAGCAAGGACGGCACAGTCCTATCACTTTATCCGGTACCAGACGCGATATTTTCTTCTTCTCGACAGGATATGGTTACTCTTATCGGCCAGAAATTCGCCGACACATTGATTCACACCTCGCCTATCGATGGAACAAAAAGGATAACGGCATATCGTAATCTTGAGACAGCGCCGTTAGCCGTAACCGTATCATACGATTATGATGCATTCCTCTCTCATGTTAAGCTCTCTTTTTTTCGTAATGGTATCGTCTTTGTTTTATTTCTTTCTGGTGTAGGATTTGCTTTTTTCTATCTGAACTCATTGGTAAAAGCGCGCACGAGACTTACCCAAAAGCTAACCCATATGGCGAGCACCGATAGTCTCATGGGTATTGCAAACCGCCGCGAGTTCGACCGTGTTCTTGATCAAGAGTGGCAACGTTGCGCACGTGAAGGAAAAGAAATTAGCCTTCTGCTCATTGATGTCGATTTTTTCAAACGCTTCAATGACACCTATGGCCATCCTGAGGGCGACAAGACCCTCAAGAATATCGCAGAAATACTGAAGACCATAGTCCGGCGGCCAAGCGATCTTGCCGCGAGATACGGTGGTGAGGAAATGGCCGTATTGCTGCCTAATACCACTTTTTCTGGCGCCGAGCATGTGGCTCAACGTATTCATTCGCTTCTGGCCGAACGTGCCCTGCCCTTCGAGGCATCTCCTCTCATTTCCCGCGTAACCGTGAGCATTGGCATCAGCTCACTTCTGCCTGCTGCGCATAGCTCCTCGTCCCTGGTTAAGCAGGCCGACGAAGCGTTGTATCAAGCTAAGGAAAGTGGTCGAAATCGTACCGAGGCATATTGATGATATTGGCTTGGCGTATTTTTACTGGATAGGTATTTCAACTAAACCGAGTGAAGTCTTTTACATCTGTGGGCGAATTACCGATTGAATGGCGTCTTGTGCTGATTCGACTTCGACTGGATATCGACCACTATCGAGCAATCAGACACGATAGGGCGACATAGTTTTGGGCTCGCCTTGCATCATTCCTGAAGCCCGGTCGAGTCGCCAAGAATCGCTTTATCGTCGCTGCAGCTGCTGACGTCATATTATGTCCTTTTCCACTTAGTTTAATTAAGATAACGGTATATTTCGATGGTACGGCCTGCATCAATAAACTAGGAAGTAAGCCCGATGCCGACCTCTCCGGACCAACCCGTTGATGATTCATCGCGGGATCTTCTGTTACCGGGATAAACGTAGCAAATTTCTCGCCTCGACGTTGTCCTGGGAAAAGACCGGCCGCTTGAAAAAAAGAGGAGCATATTGATGAATATGCACCTCTATTCGAAGTGACATGAAAGCCTACGCAATGAGGCTATAGCGGCGAACTGACCGGATTAGCCTTGCAGTGCTTGCAGGACCGACTGACAAGACATCCTCTCATGCTCCGCGTAAAGCTCTAGTTCATCGAGCACCTTACCTTGCAGCGCTGCCTCGAAGGCTTCGCGATTCGCATTCCCTTCGTAGGCGTCACTTCGTCCGCCACCGAGATTCGACTGAAAGATACCCGCCGCACTTACCGGCAGAAAATCCTCGTAAGTTATCGGCCGGGCTTCGACCAGCCCCTGCGCAATGAGCATTTCCATGTCGCCCTCGTTTACCTTGCCTGCCGCCCGTCCAGCATTGGTTAGTCGATACTCGAAGAAGGCCAGCTTTTGGCGACGCAGCTCGGCCTCAGTATCAGGGAAGTCACTGAATATCTCTGATAGAACGCGCTGATGCTCGACATTCTCCAGACCTGCGGTACGGCGCCGCGATTCGTTGAGTAGCCGGTCGTAGAGCGCCCGGCCTTCAGCAGTCAGCGCTACTCCGCGCTGCTCGATTTCGCCGAATCGGGCGGTGTGAGTGCCTTGCCGTTCGCCAGCAAAGCGGATCGACTCTTCCAACGCCTTGAAGCTGGTCTGACGCAGCAGTATGGGACAGTTACGCCGGGGTGGCCCCTCAATCACTTGCTTGGGGGACATGCCTGCCGCAGGCATGTGCCGCTGAGCCTCGTCGATATCCAACGTCCGGGGTGTTAGGTGATTGATATGCGGCCCACGGAAGCAGACCACATCGGCGATCAGTCGATGCTCGGCGTGCAGCGCCTCATAGGTATCCAGATCCACGGTGGCATCTTGGTGCCAGCGGAAGGTTTCCAGTGCCTCGGACACAAAGTGGTCAGCCTGTTCATCGGTAAGCCCGCCCTGTTCCTCGCATAGCGAGATCAGTTCGCGGACGCCGGATGTGAAAATATCCCGCTGGGAAAGAATATTGGCAGCCCGCTCGCGTAGCGTCGCGTTCTCGATCAGTTCCAGACGCAGCAATGAGGTGAAAACCCGGAAGGGATTGTAAGCCAAAGCCTCTTCGTCGACGGGCCGAAAGGCCGTGGAATGCACCGGTACCCCGGCCTCGGAGAGGTCATAATAACCCACCGGGACCATCCCCATCACGGCGAACAGGCGTCGTAGCATGGCGAGTTCCTCCGGTGTGCCAACACGGATGGCCCCATGACGCTCGACACCGAGGCGCCCCAGCTCGTTGTGTGACGCCAAGCGCTCGGCCAATGCCGGGTCACGCTCGAGCGTTTCTCGATTCACCTGATCGACCAGTTCGAGGAGGCTTTCGTACTGCGGAACTTCGGCCTGATACATGGCCGACATCGCCTTGGAGAAGCGGTCACGAATGGTATCCGGAGAAATGAGTGTCTGGGTAAACATGGGGCATGCCTCCTTGGGGCTTCTTGCTCATCATAATCGCGTTCGAGACGCCTTAAGCAGCCCCGGAGCCAGGGATACAACGTGGTACCCCGAGTCACCTGGCCTGGCTGCAATAGAATAGCCATTCGGCATCCAATATCTCGCTTTTAGTTACCTCCCGCCATTAGAAGTTTGGTTATGCAGGATTGCCCAGGTCCATCGAGTTCCGCACTCACAATTGGCGAGTCGAACAGTGACCCTGGCAACAGGCGGCAGCCATTTATGAACTGTTACTAATTTGAAACAATGGTGTGCTAGGTTAATTATCTCTCGGGTTGTCCGCTGGGATACTTATGAGGCAGGTATCAGATGCGGCTCCTGAATTTTGCTTCATGCCCAAGCGACTACCAGGAGCCACCTTACATGCAAGACGCCATGTTACTGGCATCCATTCTGCGTGAACAAAGTTTGACACCGCTCTTTCAACCCATCGTGGATGCCAGCAGTCAGACTATCTTCGGTTATGAGGCGCTGATACGCGGGCCTTCCAACTCACCGCTGCACTCACCTCTCACCCTGTTCGATACGGCTGCACGTACCGGGCAGCTGGTCGAACTTGATCTGTTGTGTCGACGCCTATCGATTCAGCGTTTCATGACGCTAGGGCTAACGGGGCAGCTGTTTCTCAACGTCATGCCCAATTCGCTGATAGAGTGCGACTTCCGCGAAGGTCTGACCATAGGCTTTCTCGAAAGCCTCGGCATGGCGCCGGAGCGAGTCGTCATCGAGCTGACCGAGCATACTCCGATCCATGACTATGATCTGATGCGACAGGCTGTTGCTCATTATCGCAGCATGGGATTCAAGGTCGCATTGGACGACTTGGGCGCCGGTTACTCAAGCCTCCGTCATTGGGCTGAACTGCGCCCCGATTTCGTTAAGATCGATCGACACTTCGTCAACAACATCGATCATGACCCGCAAAAACGCCAATTTCTGCGATCATTGCTCGAAGTCTCGAGTAGCCTGGATTGCCGAGTTATCGCCGAAGGCATCGAGACTGCCGGAGAATATCACTGCCTCTGGGGACTAAATTGGCCATTTCTGCAAGGTTACTATTTCAGCCGCCCCAGCGAGAGTCCACCCCGAACCATCGAGCATCTGCTACCAGCCAATGGTAAATCCGAGGGTATCTCGCAAGACATCGCTGCCAAGCTGTGCCGTCATGTCGACCCTATCAAACGCAGCACACCGGTTCCGGAAATAATCGAGCGTTTCCGGAAACAGCCGGAACTCCGCTGCATTACCGTGACCGACGAAGAACGGCCAGTTGGCATCATCCGCCAGCACGACTTTCTTCATTTATTCACCAATCCTTTCAGCCATTCACTCTATGCCCGGCGCACCGTCGATGACATCCTCGACACGCACATGATCGTGACAAGCATGACCACGCCGCTGGAGATTCTCAGCCAGCAGATCACCGAATCGTCGCGCTTCGAGCAGCAGGATTTCGTGATTGTTGACGAACACCAGCACTACCGTGGAATGGGCACCATCTTCGACTTACTGCGTGAGATCACCGCAATCCAGGTACGTAGTGCTCGCCATGCCAACCCATTGACCGGCCTGCCTGGCAATGTATTGATCAACGAGATGCTGTCCCGACGGCTCGCACTGGGCCAGCCCTTCGCTGCGGTCTACTGCGATCTGGACAATTTCAAAGCCTACAATGATGCCTATGGGTACGTTCACGGCGATCAGGTCATAACGGCTCTGTCCCGCCTTCTACTGCAGCATGCCAACGGTGACAATGATTTCGTGGGACACGTGGGCGGTGATGATTTCATGATGATGCTACCAATCGACCGTGCCAGCATCATTTGTACCGCCATCCTTAAAGATTTCGAGCGCTTGGCACCAGAATTCTATTCACCGGAACATCGTCTTCAGGGCGGCCTGAGAACGACAAATCGCCAGGGAGAAGAAATATATTTTCCTATAGTCACTTTATCCATCGCTCTACAACCGGTGACGCCTGAATCACATGGCAATGCTCACGATATCGCTAACAGCCTCAGCGAGCTCAAACATCAAGCCAAGCAGCTTCTCGGTAATAGCCTCTTCATCGACCGGCGTCACCCGGCCTTTCGCCTTGTCATTGCCGACCTTGCAGAAGACATCGATTAGTATTTGTTTAAAAGGTTGGCAATCAAGTCCCTCTTCCCCGCTACAGAATAGTATTCAGAAGCAGAAAGATGATCGAGCTCAGAGCAGCAGCGGCTGGCAGGGTAATCACCCAAGCCAGGCCGATCGGCTTCATCATTGACCAGTTGGCGTTGCGATTTACCAGACCAATGCCCAATACAGCGCCGATCAGTATGTGAGTGCTTGAGACGGGAATACCCGACACTGTAGCTAGCAGCACTACGCCAGCCGCCGAAAGCTCCGCGGAGAACCCCGAGGCGGGATGCATTCTGGTCAGGTTATGCCCCACCGTGGCAATGACTTCCTTGCCGATGAACCAGAGCCCTGCCACAAGCGCCACCCCAAAAGCCAGCATGGCGGTGGCCGGTACCGGGGCCTGCTCAGCGGCGACTCCGGTACGGAGGACATCCAGGATCGCTGCAAAAGGCGCAATGGCATTGGCTATGTCATTGGCTCCATGGCTAAACGCGAAGCCGGCGGCCGTGAAGACCTGCATCCAACTGAACAACAAGAAGGTGGAGCGGTCAAGAGAGGTGCCTTTCAATATCTTGGTAAGTATGAATACGCCCATCCAGACCAAGGCCGCGACCATCATCATAATGAGCACGTTATTAACCAGAGACAGCCCAAGGTCCAAATTCGTGAGACCCTTGAATATCAACATGGCCGATATAACAAGGGACCCTAATGCCGCAATGGCGGGCACGAATCTTTCGAGCGCCTGGCTGGCCTTGACCGACTCACGCTGTTTCTCGATATTACGCAGCCGCCTATAAAAATCCGTTTCGAGATCGTCGGAGTCGTAATCGTCTTCCGAGCGCGTTTCGGCATCCCTGACCAATGCCGAGGTGTAATCGATTTTTTCCTGCTCACTGAGGTTCTGGAACATTTCCTTATGTTCTCTCTTCAATTGCTTCTTGCTATTTTTTATCTGCTTCAGATGATCGATTGCTTCATCGTTATAAGTGAGCACATTCTTTTTAATAATAGAATATAATATATAGGAGCCTGTACCCCCTAATACCGGCGAAAGAATCCAGGACAGTGCAATAGTGCCCACCTGATCCCAGTGCACCAGAGTCAATGCCTGATCCATGCCTACCATCAGCATACCCAGGGTGATCGAGCTTCCCACGATCCCGCCTATGATCGAATGGGTTGTAGAGACAGGATAGCCACGTCGGGTGGCAAACAGCAGCCATAGCGCCGCGGCCAGCAAGGCGGACATCATAATGTAAGCGAAGCGCATGGGATCGACGCTGATCGAACCCAGATCTACAATTCCCTTGCGGACAGTATCGATTACCTCACCCCCGGCAATCATTGCACCGCTCACTTCGAAAATGGCGGCAACCAGTAATGCCTGCTTGATGCTTAGCGTACCGGCACCGATACTGGTTCCAAAAGAGTTAGCGACATCATTCCCACCGATATTGAAAGCCATGAAAAGGCCGAAAAACGTGGCCAACAGGAAGATCACGATACCGCTGTCGTTTATATAACCCAGCCCCCATATGATAAACCCAATCATGCTTACCAACATCAACACACCGAAGAAGACATCCAGCCGGATACTTCTAACTTGAGAAGCTCCATCGGTCGAAGAGGATGCGTCTTTGGAATCGCTCATAATTTTCTCCATGGAAACTCGTTAGCCGGCTTCATCATGGAGAATTTTATGTTTCTTTTTAATGACACTTGCGAAACGTCAATAGAGATATTTTTTGTAAAATAAATAATAGTTATGTACATGCCTTACATAAAGTTTTAAAAATACGGAAGCAATTTAAAGTTACGTTAACTTAATATTTTATACAGAGGAGGATAACTCAACACCAGTGCGGTATCGGCTGCCTATTGTTCCGGCACGCATCGCCTGATGGAACATTCGATATTCATCCAGGTACCGAAGTGCTCTAGTACCTGGCGACGCCATACGCCTCGCTGGAGAAGTTCATACGCCGAGGAAAGACTGTGAGTCGGATACTGCCACAATTCTTGCAAGTGGCTTGTGTTGAAGGCTGAACCAGACGGCAAACCTCGCACATTGCGCCACGCAGGCCCTCCGGCTCCCAACCGCCCAGTGCCATGAGAGTTATACCGTCCTCTTCAATCTTATGTTTACAGGACAATCCCAGGTGATGCACACCGGTTGCCTGTAGCGACTTTCTGAGCTCTCGTTCATCCACGCTGATGGTGATTTCGGCACTGTCAGGCAGATCCGATAATAGGCTCATCAATTCACGCTTCGTTAAGGTTCTCATGCTCCAGGCCTCCGATAATTTTTTCCACGCATCCGCTCCAGACAGGGCGGTAGGAACTCAGCCGCCATCCTATCTTTTCAATATGACGGTAATATCACAGCGGTGCTGCGTTGCCTGGCCTTCCCTCCTGGTCGAGGATTTACCGTATATCGCTGACCGGATCGACGACCAACGCTCATCCCCGGCCAGGGTTCAGAAATGTTCCATCGAGCATTCCACATCGTACCCCAGGAGAAACCAGCGGTTGGGTATGGTTTGCCCGTTCTGACACGCTTGGGTGTCGCTGCTACCCTTGCCGTCTGGGCAGACCCTCCTTGTCTGTGCTGCCCCCTGCTCTACCAAGGAAACATGCTTTGACGCCCCGGAGGCACGAAACAAGGAGCACGATGCCGTCTTCGCTCAGCAGCTCGGATTCACTCCCTGACGTCCTGGCTGGCCCAATGCTTCGGCGCGTTACCGCCAATCGGTTGTTGTTGTGGTTGGTTGGTTCGCATCCGCTCGACATGAAACTGCAGCTGTTTCCAGCCGGACAATCGCCTCGCCGGCTGGTGCTGAATGATAAACGGCTGCGCCGATTGCCGGCAGGACAGCATGCCTGGCTTCACTTGATCGACGTGACACTGGCCACTCCCTTGCCGACCGGTGTGCGCATCGAATATGACCTGCGACTCATCGATACACAAAGCGAGCGCGGCATTCGCGAGTGGGCGCCGCATCTGCTGTATGAAGGCGCCTCATTGCCGGCCTTTGCAATAGCCGAAAGCCATCACCGCCTGATGCATGGTTCCTGTCGTCGCCCCCACTACGACGGGCCAGACGGTCTCGTACGTGCAGATACGTGGCTTGCCGAACGCCATGACCAACCGGAGCAGTGGCCTGCCTGGATGCTGATGACGGGTGATCAAGTCTATGCGGACGATGTCGCGGGCCCCATGCTGGTAGCCATTCATGAGCTCATCCGGTGTCTGGGCCTTTTCGACGAGTCTTTCGAGGGCGCCACAATTGCCGAGAGCTCAGCGCTGCACGGGACTGACGCACATTACTATGCCCGCCAGTCTCTTCTACCCGATGTCCGGGGCACTGCAGTGCTACGCGACCGTTTTTTTGGCGGCGTTCGCAAGCCGGTTTTCACCTCTGACAATGCCGACAACCATCTCATTTCGTTTGGCGAAGTGATTGCCATGTATCTTCTGGTGTGGTCACCGACTCCCTGGCAGCTCGTCGAGATGACAAGGCCCCGCTTGGGTGAAGACGACTCCCGCCGCTTTGATGCCGAGAAGAAGGTCTTGGAAGATTTCGTCGAAGGGCTGCCTGCCGCCTCCCGGCTGCTAGCGCACCTCCCGACTCTGATGATCTTCGATGACCATGACATCACCGATGACTGGAACTTGACCGCTGAGTGGGAGCAGGCCGCCTACGGCCATCCCTTCTCACGCAGGGTGATCGGCAATGCTCTACTCGCTTATCTGCTATGCCAAGCGTGGGGAAATGATCCGGATCGTGTCGCTGAGCCTATGGAGGACACGGCCCACCTGCTGGAAAATGCCGCCCAGCAGGCAGGCTGGCTGCCGGCCAACCAGCATGAAGCGGTGATTCGCCGGTTGCTTCGCTTCGAAGGGTGGGAGTATCAAGTGCCGGGTTCCCCTCTTCTGATCGTACTCGATACCCGTACACGGCGCTGGCGTAGCGAGCGAAGCCCCAGCAAGCCGTCCGGGCTGATGGACTGGGAAGCCCTGTCGGAACTTCAGCAGCAGATCCTGGGAGCCACCTCAGTGGTAATCGTCTCACCGGCTCCCATGTTCGGAGTTAAACTGATCGAGGTTATCCAGCGGCTGTTCACCCTAACAGGGAGATCCCTGATGGTGGATGCCGAGAACTGGATGGCGCACCGTGGTACCGCTAACGTGATGCTCAATATTTTTCGCCATTCCCGTACGCCGGGTCACTATGTGATTCTTTCCGGCGACGTACACTACTCTTTCGTTTATGACATTCGCATCAGGACTCGGCGCGAAGGGCCGCGCCTATGGCAGATCACATCCAGCGGTTTCAAGAACGCCTTTCCGGACACGCTGCTGAATTGGCTTGATAGGGCCAACCGATGGTTGTACGCGCCGAAGTCTCCCCTCAACTGGTTCACCAAGCGCCGTCCCATGGCCATCCATCCGCGGGACCCCGACCGGGGTAGTGCAGGTGAGCGATTATGGAACGGACCGGGAGTCGGCCTGGTGGACCTGGACGCCCGAGGCTGCCCCATTGCTATCCGGCAGCTTGATGCTCGCGGCTTCGACGTGATATTCCCGCCATCAGAAGATGAAGATGCGTAGAGGCGACATACCAGGAGGGCTTGTCTGAAAGCTCTGTCATGGGCTGTCGTGCAGAGCAGCGCCCCTTGTCGCGCGTCGTGCTCTAGCCAGGACTCTGAGCTATGTTTTTTTTGAGGTGACAAGGTGCACCCGCTCGAGAATTTCGTATGAACGAGACGAGGACAGCGCTGACGGAATCTTTCTTTTTGTATTGGCTCTTCAACCTACAGGCGAAGGACAACCATGAGCAATTCAGTCATCCCCTCCTCCGATGGATGGTATCTGATTCAGAAAGGCCCGCAGGGTGGCGCGTTGGTGCATAAGGTCGCCTGCTGGGAAGTGCGTGATGCAGAGGTCATTGGCCTAGTCAGCGGGAGAGAAGAGAAAGTCAATGCGGAAGGTAGGCCCATCCTGTCAGTGCCCGACAGTATTGCCGGAAGATATGCTCATATCAGCCAATTCAACTCGGAGCAAGTGGCTCAGCTGCAGGAAGCCATGCGTAACCCGGGTAATATTCGCTACGTTCACTTGATAGGTGCCGATCAAGAGGCCGATGAGGCCGGAGAGTAGATTGAAGACAGACAGGGATGAGACTGATGACAATATCCTTGGACACCAGCCTCACCCGTCGTACCACATCAAGCAGTTCTGACCATGGCTATCGATGGTGCTGATACGGCCTCAGCTTGCTGTTTCCGCTCACGCATCCTGGCGGTTTTCCCGGCACGAGAAGGAGGCTGGCAGATGCCGCACACAAAATGTGCAGTCGGGCTATGTGCATGAGCGATAAGATGCCCTTTGCAGCTTTTGCACTGGGACAGCTGCAGCAGGTTGCTTTCGAAGAAACGTACCAGTGTCCAGGCACGTGTCAGACCCAGTACCGGCTCGGCATCGTCCAGAGCCACCTGCTCCAGATAGAGCCTGAACGCCTTGACGAAGGCTTCCATTCGCTCGCAACCAAGCTCTTCATTCAGGCTGCGATAGATGTTGTAGAACAGCGACGAATGGATGTTCGGCAACCAGGTCATGTACCAGTCGGTGGAGAACGGCAGCATGCCCTTGGGCGGTGACATGCCCCGAATCTCCTTGTAAAGCTTGATCAGCCGTCCACGGCTCAGGTCTGTCTCGGTTTCCAGCACCTGCAGGCGGGCACCGAGCTCGATCAGTTCGATGGCCAGCTGGACCTGCATCATTTCACTGACAAGGCTCTTCTCTGCCATGACTTATATCCTGTTCCCGGAATTGACTGCAGCGGCCATCGGAACGACCTGATCGCTAGCCATGAGCAGCGCCGCATGTGTCTGTCCCAGGCCCTGCTCCTTGGGATTGTTAACCAACCTCTGCAGCTGGCTTACATCGTCGAAGCAGAGACGGCAAAGCATCTGATTGGTACGCGCCAGTTGGCTCAGTTGCTTGACGGAGAGCGACTCCAACAGATCTGCCATCGACTCACTGATCTTCAAACGGAACATCGCAGTGACGCGGTCCTCGCTCAGCAGTCGCTGGACGAGCAGCAAGTATGAGAGGTTGATGTCACGAATATCGTCAAGAAGATTGTCAATCATTTCTATACCCTAAGACAGCGTTATGAGGGACAAGACAGGTTTCGACTGGCTTGGACCTAGGTGTCGAGACAGCCTGCGACACCTGTTATGAGCTGCATTCTGAGGCATAATTGTGAAAAATCTAGTCTTTTTTAACCGATTGATAACAATCAGATACGCTGAAAAAGGGAAATGAGCCCAGATTTCACTCCTAAGCCAATGATTGGAAAGGATTGTTTACTGGTAAAAGAGGAGTGAACAAAGCGTGACATTTTTTGTAACAGAGCACTATTCTCATCGATTTCTCAGCTAGGCTCACCACCAAAACGGCTGCAATCAGTATCAGAAGGCGATGGATGGCCCGGCCAGTCTTGTCATGAAGACAAGAAGTGCATGAACACTTCGGTATGCGGAAAGGACCTCCAGCCACACCAGTTGCTCATCAGTACATCAACGCCCCCCAGTGACATCAATAACGGCGCCAGTGCTATAAGAGGCTTCCTCGGATAACAGCCAGAGAATTGCTCTGGCGACCTCTTCAACTTGGCCGCCCCGCTGCATGGGAACCGTCTCTTTCAGCCGTTCGACACGGTCAGGTTCGCCACCGCTGGCATGGATATCCGTATAGATGATTCCGGGTCTGACCGCGTTGACACGAATTCCTTCAGCTGCAACTTCCTTTGCCAATCCCAGTGTGAATGTATCAATGGCTCCTTTAGTCGCTGCGTAATCGACATATTCATTGGGTGCACCCAAGCGGGCCGCCACCGAAGATAAGTTGACGATAGCTCCACCTTGGCCACCCTTGGCAGTCGACATGCGGCGAATCGCTTCGCGAGCGCAAAGAATACTACCGGCGACATTGACGGCAAGAATCCGAGCGAGCCGGTCGGCGGTCATGTCCACGACACGCATCTGTGGCTCGAGAATGCCGGCATTATTGACCAGTGCAGTGACAGGCCCTAACTGTTCATCCACTGCTTCGAAGAGGCGAAGTACGTCGGCTTCCTTACCCACATCGGCGGGCACGGCAATGGCGGTTCCGCCGGCTCGAGCAATATCCTCGACGACAGCCTTGGCCGCCTCTTCATTGCCACGATAACTGAGACAGACACGATACCCTGCAGTAGCCCCCAATCTTGCCATTGCAGCGCCTATACCGCGGCTTCCCCCAGTTACGATCAGTACCTTTTGCATCTTCTGCCCCCCAAAACTTTTTGTTACTACAGATAAATATAGCGGGATAGCGAGATCAGAGCAGTAGCGGATATTAGGAGAAATATAGGGAGATGGATGTCACATACTCGACATCATCTGCGACAACACCGATCCCGTCGAGGCCGGCGAGATATTTGCCGGCCTGCGCGAACGCGGCATTCTGGTCAGGCACTTCAACACCGCGAGCCTGCGCGATTTCCTGCGCATCACGATCGGCACCGATGACGAGATGGCCAGCCTGATCGAGGCGCTGGAGGCGCTGTGCCGTTAGGCTCGCCCCTTCCGGGCATGAGCCCGGTTTCCGCCGGGCGCCTCTGCGGCCGCCGGGAACCGGTCGGAAGGCTGACGGCCGGCCAACGCAAAAACCCCCTGTCCGTGGGGACAGGGGGTTCGAAGAGGTGCCTGACGATGACTCGGCCGGCGTTCCGGGACTCTCCATGAGGAGATCCCTGGCTTTCATCCACACCAATAAAATACCCCAGCTTCTTTCGAAGCTGGGGTACGGTATAGGTGCCTGACGATGACCTACTCTCGCATGGGGAGACCCCACACTACCATCGGCGCTGAGCGGTTTCACTGCTGAGTTCGGCATGGGGTCAGGTGGTTCCCGCACGCTATGGTCGTCAGGCGTAACTGGTGTCGTCCCGCGAGGCCTTCCGGCCCGCCGCGCGACGACGCAACATGGATCTGCTGACCGCGATACGTCTCTGGTATCCGGCAATTGTCGAGGTGACCTCAGACCCCTTGGGGTTATATGGTCAAGCCTCACGGGCCATTAGTACACGTTAGCTCAACGCATTGCTGCGCTTCCACACCGTGCCTATCAACCAGCTGGTCTTGCTGGGCCCTTCAGGGGGCGCGAGGCCCCAGGGAAGTCTCATCTTGAAGGGGGCTTCCCGCTTAGATGCTTTCAGCGGTTATCCCGTCCGTACATAGCTACCCGGCAATGCGATTGGCATCACAACCGGAACACCAGAGGTA